>JABSQK010000030.1 GCA_013215875.1 Lentisphaeria bacterium | reverse complement strand
TCACCATCCAAACCACAAATCACTACTGACGAGTGGAACTGGAAGGTGCAAATTTACGTGTGGCGGCACTTCTCAGAACAGCAACATGGGGTACGCATCAAGAAAGCCGGTTCAAAGGAGGACTTCTTCACTGTGCTCTATCCACGCACCGGGAAAGAAAAAGCCGCCAAGGTCACGACCCTGGCCAAAGGCAAAGCAGTGAAGGTTGAGCACAGCGAAGGTACAGATATTGTCCTGCTGTCGCCAACAAGCGATATCAAGACCTCACTGGACGACACCCGGCTTGAAGGGCGAATCGCATTCGCCCGAAGCTATACCGATGGTCGGCAGAGATTGGCAGTCATCAAAGGCAAAGACGCTCTTGTTCGCAGCGGTGACTGGGAGCTGAAGAGTTCCGGACCAACTGCTATCAACATAAAAGGCAAGCATGTGACGGGTGAAAGCAGCGGGAATGCACACACGGTTCAGCTCACTCTGCCTGCGGACTACGGTGCTGCAAAAATTATTGTGGATGGCCAAGCAGCTAAGGGAAAGAGGGAAGGACATGTCCTCACCTTCAAACTCCCATCCGGAAATAAGACCTTTTCGGTAAATCCGCAATGAACATAATATTGACCTCCTAATCATAAAGATAAAAATATTATGCATAAATCAACTTCCTTGACATCACTCCTCCAGCTTTATATATCAATCCTGTTCATCCTGATGACTAGTACATCTGGAGCAGCGGATTCATCGCAAATAAAATTTCAGATCAGTGAACATCTGGGCTTTTCCTGGGCATCACAGCTGATGCATAAAACGATTCATGTCAAAAATCAGGGGCAGATTGTTCCAGGGAAATGTGCATTGTTCCACCAGGGCAAGGAAATCCCAATGCAGTTGGATAACATTGTACCGTACAATGACGGCAGTATTAAACAGGTCGATGTCTGGTTCAGGACAGATATGCCAGCCAATGGGAAAAAAGAATTTGAGTTACGACAAGTTAGAAAAGTAAAAGCCACCAAGACCGATCTTTATACAAAGAACAAAAAAGGATTTATCGAATTGGGTAATGGCATAACAGCTGTCAGGATTCCAGTTTCCGGTGGAAAGGGTAGTGCGGCACCTATACTCGGTATTAAACTTGCTAATGGAAAATGGACTGGGGCATCACGCTTTTCAAAAAAAGAAAATCTCCAATTTGATCCCGTGCCAGGGTTAATCCAGAAATTGCCCAATCCACCCGCAGGAAAATTAATCAGCTGCCGCACTGAACGTCTTGCCAATGGCCTCATCTTTCAACGCTACCGCTTAACCTATTCCTTTGAAAAAAATGGCGCATACAGTATGACGGTGACGATTCGTTCCGGTGACCCTGTGATTTATTTCGATGAAGAATATAAACATGCCGGAGCATTAACAGTTGATTTCAAAAATTACAAGCCAGCGAAAAGCTGGTATAAGGCGTTCAGAGCTCATAAAGGTAAAGCAATTACACTCGATTATAAAACGGAAAAGAAGGTTGCACTGCTCCTTGGTTGGGACGGTTATTTTACAGATATATCCCCCGCATTTATTTTCAGTGGTGCGGCTGAGTCACAAAGCCTGGCGATTATCAGCACAGACGCCGACTGGTTGCCGTTTCCATATAATCAGGCTCTGCATCTCAGTACCCGAAAAGACGGTTTATCCATAAGCGCATCCTTACAAGAGGGACAACGACATTGGGGGATTCATGTCGGACAAGACAAGCAATATAAAGATATGGTGAATGAGTTTTACCCATGGTGGTGGCGGAATATAGCGATCTCAATGGATAAAGTTTTAAATTGGCAGCTGGTTTGGCCAGGGATGGAGACTCTTGAATTTCCACACACCTTCTTCTCGAAAAAAGATCTGCCAAAGATACGCCAACAGCTGAAGGGAAATAAACTCATTCAAGACTTCATGAAAAAACCAAAGTATGCCGCAGCAAAAAGCTTCACCGATGCCGCAACTGTTTTTCTATATAACGGTGATAAAAAAATGCTGCCCATACTGTCTGATCCAACCAAAACTCACCTCGGCGTCAGTGCAACAACCTACCTCGAGAAGGCAGGATTTTATGATACCTACCATGCCAATAATATGCAGCTGTCAGATGATCTGATGGTAAGTTATGTCGGCATGGAACTTCTATTGGGTGATGAGAGCATCAGTAAAGAACGAAAACGGCAGATGCTGAGCCGTCTGGCATTTATAGAATACATCACCAACGACTATAATTATTGGCCACCATCAATCCCGTTTTCGCCTACCAGTTCTGAACCATACAGTGGCTATGTATGTGGTACGCCAAATCAAAAAATATGCTACCTTACCGCCCGCGGAATTGTGGCCGCAATGATTCCCAATCATCCTGAATTTAAACAGTGGACAGATCGCGCTAAGGCCGATTTTGAATTGAATGTGAGTGAATCCGTCGCAAAAAGCGGGGTGCATTCCGAATCACCATTTTATTCATCCCGGGACACCATGCGTTTTGGTCCTTACTGGACAGCGATGAAACGCGCAGGTGTGATCGATAATGATCCTGCGGCAGAGGCCTGGGAAGCGCGCTTAAAAAAATGTTACTCCTACATTGCTCAAATGCTGACACCTCCGGAGCCGCGATTAGGCGGTCGCCGGACCTATCATCCGATTGGTCGAAGCGGTACCGGTGTCATCGATCCTGCCATTATGATTAGCGGTTCGCCATTTGGTGAAAATGATCCGGTCTATCTCAGCGAACAACGCTGGTTCTGGGAGTCACAGGGAAAACCCAGCCCGGATGTAATGGGCAATACAGGTGGGCGCGATATGTCCCTCACCATCTTAGCATTTCTTCCTATCGCCAATGCCAAGGCTGCAGTGAAGTCGCCATTGGAAAGCAAACGTTACAAAGGATTTGGTCTGATAGGACGTAGTCAGGTGGGCACAAAATTTGAATCGAACATTCTCTTCCGCCAGGATCCGTTCTGTTGGTACCTCTATGAAGCCAGTAACGGTGCTGTCTACTTCTGGGGGAAAGGTGCACCCTTATCTCTACGCTTCGGTGCTATGTATTCAAAACCATGGATGATGTCAATTCCATTCGGGAATCGTCTGATTTTTGATAAAGGCAAGTCTCCGGAATGGACAGATGCCATTGGGCATATGACCGATTACTGTTTGATGAATGAGCTCGTCGATTATGGCGTCAGCAAAACCCGTGATACAGATTGGACACGAGAGATCTTATTCATAAAAGATAAGAACTGGGAAGACCCACTTTTTCTCCTGGTACGTGATGACACATCACGTAAAGGGTCCAGTAGTGCGGTACATTGGTGGCTCATGTCAAAAGACGTCCAGCCCAATGGTGTTGAAAGCGTTGGTGTTGTTCCGAATCAGGTAAAAACAGACGATGAATGGATTAAGCGGGTCGGGACGAATTGGAAAGATGCGCCAAAGTTGAAAGGTCAGACCCATCATTTCGAAACGAATTTTAACGTGGGTCTGGATATGTTTATTGCCAGCCCGGTAAATCCAAAAATTATTTCCGACGCTGCCGGCTTCAAACCTGGTCAACCCTACTGTGTTAATAAAAAGATGTGTGAATACCAACAACTCATTCGTATCGAGCAAGGCGAGGGAAAGCATTACCTCACCTTACTTAGCCCGACAATCAAAGGAGAGAAACGCAGTTATAAAACCATTGCAGGTGGTTATGGTGTTGAAGTAAATACAGCAACACAACAGAACCGACTCTTCCTCGCGCCAAAAAAGATTAGTTATATGGATAAGATTGTCACCTTTAAAGGCAAAGCCGGTTTTACTCGGGTTGGATCAGGGAAAATGATCCGCCTGATGATCATTAACGGAACGATTGAATCCAAGGGGTTTACTCTGAGCTGTACGGGGAAGGCCGGTCTTTTGTATGATGGTAAGAGTATCACGATTTACCGCAGCCAAGAATCTGATTTAAAATACACATTACCCACGGCTGTTAAAAGTATCCCCATCAGACTCGTGCATAGTAAGTGATGGGGAGGGCTAGACAAACTCATTGTGGTGATAGGATTAAATATAGACGTTTAACACACTAAAGTGAAAAGATGAAGAAGACGAATATTTTTTTATACAAAAATAAACCGGATGAAATAAAAACCAGGAACTAAACCATATGAAAAACATTTTTTTATTACGCTATGATACAGAACGTGGTGACCAGGATGAAATGGGTGGTTTCTTTGATAAAATTATTGCTGTTCATCGCGAGGAAGAAATTCCTGCGACGTTTTTTTGTACTGGGAGTGCTATCGAAGACAGGGAGTCTGACTTTAAACATTTTTTTGACGATCTAAAAGATGATCCTTTATTTGACATCCAGGACCACAGCTATTCGCATATCGGAATTGGTTATGCAGATGGAATGGATGTTGATGACTTAAAAGCTGATTACCAACGATCATTCGATGCTCATGAACGGGTATTCGGTAGGCTCCCTATAGGTGTTGCGATTTGTGGAACAGGCGGGGAAGACGGAGAGCGTCTTAATGGTTTTGACGAAACCGAAAAAGGAAGACAGGAGTTAAACATGCTTGCAGATCTTGGCGTGCGTATGATTAATTCACATCTTGTCGACTTGGATGAGGCGACACAATTTTGCAATTTTGCCGCCTTAGGACATCCCGATATTATGGGATTTCCAAGTGGGTACAGTGATACAGACTGGCTTCTTCGTAAAGATTACAATGACGGCATGGACTTTGTATATTCAAAGATTAACGAGCATGCAGAAACGAGTGTCCCCATGCCACTGATGCTTCATGACTGGGTTACATGGAGTCATGCACCAGATAAAGAGTTAACTCATGTAAAGAAAATTGCTGACTATGCCCGAAAAAAAGGGTATGAGTTGAAAACACATTTGAGTTGTTACCAGTCTCCGACTATTTGGAAATAAAAAATCCGTTTTTCCAGAATTTATATTTAAAGTCAACACAAAATCGCAATGATGGCGATGATCACGCGCTTGCGCATAACCTGCCAACTTGACGCTCCTGACGGAACTTGTGGTTCGATTAAAGTAAACTTTAATTGAATGGGTTTCATTAGGGGGAGTGGTGGTTGGTTTAGTCTCTCAGACATTCTTTGAATATCTTGCCGACCGGACGCATCAGTAGATGCTTGGACTGGTTTCATCCGTTCTTCGCCGTCACTGGTGTTCCTAGCTACGAAGGACGTAGTTGGAGTCGTTAAAGTCGGCTTCATATCTGTAAATCTCACCCTGATTACATGATTATAAATTAACCTGAAAATATTAATCTGTCAATGTATTAATAATGATAGTGCAGTGTATTGTAAAGGGTTCTTAGTCTAAGTATTAACATGGTAAACAGGGCAACGTATGTATCACATTTCATCAAAAACTCTTGATTTACAATTGGATTCGACCGGGCGCATCATATCGCTTCGGGATTCCGATTATGAATTTCTTTCTGCGCAATCTCATGCTGTGGGAATCTGGCAACTGGGACTCATCAGGCCAGTACAACATAACAGTCCATTACCACCAATACAGATTCCGGATGTTGAGATTGACGGGCATGAGTGGTTTACAAACAGGGAAGAGTATCAGGCCGACTTATTAATTGACAGCAATGATTGCGATGCACCAGTAATTGAATCTGATGACTCACAGTTGTCATTGAAATGGACCATTGATATACCTGATGGTATTGCAACAGTAGTGGTGACTATTGATAGCAGGTCTGATCGTTTTGAATTCAATATGCAGCTCAGTCTTCCAGGTAGTTGGACAATAAAGCGGGCGAGTTATCCGCGCATTCGTGGGTTTGGTGATCTGCTTGAACCTGATCGTGATGCATTATTATTTCCTGAAAACTGGGGAGTGCTTCGGCATAACCCTCTTGAAGATCAAAGTAATTATAGCGGGCAATATCCTGCCTACATGAACTGGTGCCAGATGACGGCTTGGTTGCATGGTGACAGGGGAGTGTATATAGGTATGTTGGATCCGGAGAGTAATCATACTGGAATCGATATGCAGTATGCTAATGGATCTGCACCTGTACAATTAGAAAATGACAAACGAAACTTACATGTGCGTGATGATAAGTCGGTCCCTTTAGATATTGAGCCAAAAGCAGAACGGCGTGCATTAAAGGATCTTATTGATGACGGCGCCGAACCGGCTATACAACTTCGCTGTCATCATTGGCCTGAGATGGTAAGCGAATGGAACAGCCCATACCCAGTTGTACTGCAGGGATTCACGGGTAGTTGGTATGATGCCGCACTGATTCACAAAAGCTGGGCAACAAAGCAGCGCTGGTGCAGGCGTGGATTATTAGCAGACCGAGATGATGCATCGGCTGCACTTGTAGAGACTGGACTGTGGTTTAGTCAATACGGTTTTGCACCGTGGTCACTTGATCCTGAACCACCCTGGGATTTTCAGAAGCGCATGCATAAGTTATTAGATTTCTTTGGAATGCCATTTGGTCTTCACTGGTATAACTGGCATAACTTTACTTGGCATAGTAACTACCCCAATCACAACCCGCCGGTACCAGGATTTGAAGAGGTATTAAAAGACCTTCAGGAACACGGAATTAAAGTGATGCCCTATTGTAATGGTCGTTTATTATATCGGGATTATCCAAATATTGATGCGGTTCGTGAGCATGCAAGCATTGGAATTGACGGGCAGCCCTACCTTGAAAAATACACCCCACAAGACGATTGGCCCATGGCGCTTTGTCCGGGCGATCCATGGAGTCAAGAGCAATGGATTGAAGCAGCACGGTTGTTATGGGAGGACTATGGAGTAGACGGGGTTTACTTTGATCAGGTCACCGCGATGATGCCATCCTTATGTTATCATTCCGATCATGGCCATGCACTTGGAGGAGGGAATGCGTACTGGAAAGGGTATAACCAGGCCTTGGATGCCATGCAGCCAATGAGAAAGGCAGACACGAATCGCTTCATCAGTAGCGAATTAATGTCCGATGCTTTTTTAGATCGTATCGACTTGTACCTCACCTTTGTACCACCCCTTGAAGAGTATGTCCCATTGCATCCGGCAATTTATGGCGGTTATACCACCACGATCGGNCGAAGTACACCTGCCAGTATTTATGAAAACCTGCAGCTCTTTGCAATTTGTCATGGCGAACAATTATTATTTGGCGGTCAACTGGGTTGGATGAACGATACAATTCTGGAATTTCCAGATGCTGCAAACTACCTCCGTGATCTGGCAAGACTCCGTATACCCATACAAGAAATATTGCACTTCGGAACCTTTGAACGGCCACTGGCGATTGAACAAAACGATCGTCTGCAGATTACATTATCCAGTGATTATACCGGCAAAGGTCCAGTACTCATTGATCGACCAGCGGTAAGTCATACAGTTTGGAAAACGAAAGATGAACGCTTTCTTCTACTCTTATTAAATGAGACAGAAACTGAAACGACTGTTAGCATTTCGATTCCGCAAAACTGGACAGACCGTGACTGGACGAAACGCATCCTTGGTGACAGCGTTGTCACTGTTCAGTTAAAAAATGAACTGACTGTTACGCTTGGACCATTATCCGTGTTGTCATTTAATACGAATTAAGAAAGGAAAATTTTCGATTCAGCATATAGTCACGCTTAGTTTTGATGATGGTTTTCTCAAATCCAATTTAAAGATTGCTGAGATTTACGAGCGTTACAATTTATCTGCCTGCTTCAATGTAATTGCAACCGGTGCTGACGACTCGTTTGTTTCACCTGATAGCGGACAAGGCAATATTCCCAAAGGTAATTTCGAGTTATGGAATGACTTGCAATCACGCGGGCATGAAATTATGCCCCATGGTTTTAAACACGCCAATAAATCCAAAATTCCTTTTGAAGAAGCGCAAACACTGATCATCGATTGTCTTGATATTTTTCAAGCGAAACTTGATGGCTTCGATCCGCGACATTCGATTTTTAACTTTCCCTATAATCAGTCAACGCCGGAACTTGAGGTATGGCTGCCATCAGTGCTTGCTGCTTATAGAAGATCCGGCGGCGGACTTAATCAGCTGCCGTATCCGGGCATGACAAAACTTACGACTACGGGCTTTGGTCCTGAAAACTGCGAAGCCCATTTAGATCAGGAAATAGAGCAACTGCTTTCAGCACCATCCGGATGGTTGATTTACAATACCCATGGTTTGGATAATGAAGGCTGGGGACCAATAGGCACAAGTTATCTGGATGAATTGCTTTATCGATTAACAGCTATTGAGACAGTCAGCATTCTGCCGGCAGGCAAGGCATTAGGTGTATGCAAATAATTACTGCTTATAAATCGACATTAAAGCCTGTGGTGAACAGTTGTTAAAGTAGGGACACTCATGACAGAGATTCTCATCCAAGAACCGCCAATAGACTATGAAAAATGGGACTGACAGAACTGACATAAGTCAATAAATAATCAATCTACGTTGAAGCACGGATGAATAATGCTAAAGTTAGCGCCAGTCAATAAACTACCAAAATAGAGAAGCCGATATGTTAGACATGATTCAAGATTCTTCATCCCCGTCTATTTCCTGCGTTATTCCATCACGACAAGCTGCAGCACAGATTATTCTTAATGATGAAAGCGGAGCAGTAAAGCTTGAACATTGCCTTTGGATTGATGACGCAGGGCTTCAACTTTCAATGACTGTTCATAATAATACCCACAAGCAGTCATTCTCAGGAGCCGATATCTGGCAGGAAGATTGTTTTCAAATTGGCATCGACAAAGCAGTCACACGCAGCACTGGCATTGCTGATGATGAGATCTTACATATTGGCCTTGCCGGGGTAAATGGAAACGCGCATATTCACATCTGGACTGGTCCCGATAATTTAGACGGTGCTGAATTCCCGGCGTCGTTTACGGATCATGGACAATCGCAAGACTATAGCATGACAATTCCATGGACTTGTCTTGGCGACCATCGCTATGAGAATATTTCAGCCATTGGCTACAGCATTTCCTATAACAATCATCGCGATGATGGAAATGTTGATTTCTATCGCTGGGCGGATGGTTTGATAAATAAATTCAATCCGGAAAACTTTGGTCTTTTGATTCCTGAAGAAAAATCATCTGCCATAAATGCCGCAGCAAAACTGCTAAAATTCAATGATTGGATTACGCCTGAAGAATCGATACAATGTCAAGTCATGCTGCATGCAGGGGACGATGCCGGCAAAGTCAATATTAAAGCAGAGATCAACGGCAACTCATACAGCGAATCAGCATTGGAATTAAATGCAGGTGAACATCTCATCACGATTAATATTGATCCATCTGATCTTGCTGAAGGCAGCAATACAGTAACGATCGTCGGAAGTGAAAATGAAAACAGTTTTTTGCAGCAGTCATTTGATATCCTGCAAATGAAAGCCTGCACCGCGATAGCAAAAGATATCGCTGCGCGTGTCGATTGGGATCGTGCTGATTTGCAGAATACAGATTTTGCCGCGGCCTGGCAAAAGGGAGATGCCGAAACAGCTATTCTCGGATTTATTCGTCATTTGCGCCAGCGCTCCACACCAGAGCTGGGCTATCCGGCGGACTATATCGCAGAACTTCGAAGCAATGCAACAGACGAATTCAAGCAAGAGGCGGCGGCGGCGGTAGATGCTGTTTACCATCTTGACATTCATGGCGGCGATCATCCTGACGGGCGTGGCACACTGCTTACACTTTATCCCGCATATCTTCATCTTGCGGCAACAGCAAAAGATTTCGATGGCTATTCAGAACAGCTCATCGCAGATCGCGATCGCTGGCATCGCAGTGCGATTCACACCAGTGTACATGTCTGCAATTATCTGCAGCGTGTCTGGGCGCTGGAAGAGTGTTCCGATGCGGCGTTAATTCCTGTCTTTGCGTTCCTACTGGATACCTTTGAACGCGAATGGGAATCGACTGTTAACTGGGGCGGCCAAAGTCACGGGACAGACGGGCATAACTGGTGGATTCATCAACACACGGGCACCTGGAAGATCGGCTTATTTTTTCCCGAATTCAAAAACTTAAAACGCTTTCAATCATTTTATCCGGACTATTTTGAACGTGAGGCATCGATGCTTTTTCACAAGGATGGTTTTACCAAAGAATGCTCAATGGGTTATCATATTGGAACGGCTTATCTTTTCTTAAGTCTCATCAGAACCGCTCATGATAACGGCCTTCGATTCAGTGATAAGTTTTATGATATTACAAAAAAAGCCGCTGATGTGGAATGGCAATTTATGACACCGAACGGTAATGCGCCATGGTTTGGTGATTGTCATTTCTTTTCACCTTATGTCGAAAATAATTTGTGTGAATTTGCGGCACTGTATGGTAGCAGTGAAGCAAAATATCTTGCTGAAACATTAATTCCGAACCCGCCACGTCAGGCAGGTGAGATGATGATTGACAGACTGCATCACCAATGTACGGGAGAAAACATCCAGGGCAAATACGATGCGGTGATTGCCAAAGAACCATCAAGTCTGGATTTTGCATTGCAATCATCCGGCTATTACTGCATGCGTACCGACTGGACACGGTCGGCTAATTTTGCTGCAATCGAAGCAAGCGCCCGCGGCAAAGTTGTCAGCAGTCATGGTCACAGTGCCTTATTCGATCTGCATCTGTGCAGCAAGGGACGTGAAATTCTCGTTGGCAATGGCAAAGGACCGGATGTCGGTGACATGACAAATATGGATCGCATGTGGCGCATCTCTACAGCCAGCCACAGTACGGCAACTGTTGATGGTGAAGAGCATGTCCCGATCAGAAAAATTTATCGTTTTGATCGCGTAGAAACCCCAACGGTTGATGACTGGCGTTCAGAGCCCGACTTTGCCTATTTTTCAGGATCTCACGAAGCATACGACCGTCTTGCGTCGCCAGTATCTGAAAGTCGCCGCAAACTCTTTTACCTACGTGATCAGTACTGGATACTTATCGATCGATTTTATGCAAATTCGCCAAGTCCGCATGTTTACCGGCAGCACTTTCAAGTTGCGGTTGATGTGGAAAGCTGCGGCGGCAATCGCGCTGTCACAAAAGGCGACGGCGGTAATCTGCTTTTCGCGCCTGTTCCCGGCGCCGACGGGGATTGTGATATTTCTCCGTGTCCATATCCTTTAGAGGATTATTTTAATACCCGGCAACTGGTCTTCACTCGTGAGGAAACAGGCAGCTTCACATTCGTCACCGTGCTTGTCCCCTTCTTGAATGACGAGATGCCTGACGTCCAAACAGAGTTGCTGCCGGTAGAGGCAGATCAGCGTATTTTATCAGCGCGTGAAGCGACCGGTTTAGCCA
Organism: Lentisphaeria bacterium; assembly: GCA_013215875.1. GTDB lineage: Bacteria > Verrucomicrobiota > Lentisphaeria > JABSQK01 > JABSQK01 > JABSQK01. Next base: position 920 of record JABSQK010000030.1, on the reverse strand, counting down.
TCACAATAAATGGCAAACGCGATATTTATGTCGATCAACATATGCATTGGAATCTCCCCTGGACATGTGGCGGTTACAGCGGCGACAGTCGGGTTTTTCATAGCCGCTGTATGTGATAGTAGTTTAAAAAACGGAGACAAAAAATAAGAGGGATAGGAGAAATGGGAATGGCAGAAAAAAATGGGATTGTACGCTCATTTCATTCACTCGGTTCTTCGAACCGCGTTGCCGCTTCGCTTTCGGTATAAATCCTCACTTTGTGCTGAAGCACTGCTGTTCGCGAGCTCACTGCTGTAATGCCGAAATTGTTCGTGAGCTCTTAGCGAAGTAGCGGTCGCTACTGTTAAATTTAATTGGAAGGAAATATAAAATGACCTGGCGAGACATTAGTTGGGAACGCTGTAGTAAGCCTCTTCTTCACGCGCATACGCACGGACAGGGCTGGGCCGAAGTTACGCTTTACACGCCCCATGTGATTCGCGTGGACGGTGACTGGAAGATGTGGTACATCGGGGCGTCTGGCCTTTCACGAGGTAGTGAGTATGGCCTCGGGTTGGCCACGTCATCTGATGGCCTCAGCTGGCAACTCCACTCCGGTAATCCTGTCGCATCCACGGGCGACATCCCCTGGGGCGCAGGCTGGCAGACCCCTTGTGTTCTCTTTGACGAAGAGGAGAGGGTGTATAAGATGTGGTTTGCTTCCCGCACACTGATTGACCATGATGCCGATGGCAATTGCATCGCGCTTGAAACGGGCCTGGGCTACGCAGAAAGTGATGACGGGCTTGATTGGACGGTAGATCCAGAGCCCATCTACGATTCCGCCCGCAGACCATGGGTGACAAAAGAACCTGACGGAAGCTATCGAATGTGGATGTGTTCGCGCCCATCGCCGGACAGCAAGTGGGATGAGCTCTACA
>JABSQK010000003.1 GCA_013215875.1 Lentisphaeria bacterium | reverse complement strand
CTCAGCCTGTGCGACACGCTGGAAGCGTTCGCTGGCCGACTTGTACGCTTCCCGCGCCAGGTCAACGTCAGCAAGAATCAGATCCAACCTGGCCCGGCTTTCGGCATCCGGCAATTGCACGCTCTTTGCCTTGACCGCCTTGAGTATGACCTCGACCAGGTTCTCGGCGACACTATATTCCTTCTTCTTGGCAGACTCGGCCGCCACCCACACCAAAAACAGCGGGTCCATCTTGGTGACTTCCCCGGGTAGCAGATGGGCGACTTTGCTGTAACCGAACCACGCGTGATCCTTCTTCCCTGCCAGATAATCCATCTGCGCGACGTAAAGGGGATAACGTTCGTCCAGACGGTCCACTGGAATGACGCCGCCGATTGCGGACAGTGCCTTGGCGCGCACCGCTTCAATCCGCGCGCGACGTTCGACCCTGAGCGGCACACCGAGCGTGAGTGCGGCGGAGCTGAACGTGCCCGCCAGTTGCAGCTTCTTCGTCTCGGCAAATGCCTCGGCCTGCTTCACGAGCGCTTCGTTGACGGGCCCATTGGCATGCCTGCTCATGTGCTTGGCCGCTGTCCAGAGTGACGGGGTCGCCGCCAGCCAGTCCGCGTCACTTCCATGCGCAGCCAATCCCTTCAGGATGGCTTGAAATATCCAGCCTTGCGTCCGGCCAATTAATGGCCGCGACTCAGCGCTCCACAGGCGCAGCAGAACCGACAATTCCTTCTTCGTAAGATCGGCAAGCTTCTTGCCGTTTTTCAGGAACGCGGGAACCGCCGCCAGCGGAACCATACGCGGCTGTTTGGCCGCAACGTCCAGCAGGCCCTTGGCCCGGTCAAACCACTGCGCGCGGTTGCCGGAAACGGTCGGTAGGGCCAGATTGTCGAATCGCGTCTTGCCGAACGCAGCCTGGGCTGCAGCCATCATCTCACTGCGCGGCCCCGCCTCTGCATGCCTGAGCACGTGCCCGACAATGGCATCAAACGAACCGTGTCCATAGACCGGCTTGCCCCCATCATACCCAAACGGCAGTTTGGCAAAGCCCTTGAGCGCCACAGCCGCGGCATTGGCCCCCTTGTGCGCCTTGTCCCTGCTGTTCTTCCAGAAGAGTGGGTCGGCCAGACCGGTCCTCGCCACCTCCTTCGCAAACATATCGTCAAAGTAACTGCTACGTGGGTACGTGTCGTTCATCCATTGAAACTCGCGCGCCAGTAGCCACTGATACTTGGTCGCAGCATTGATGCAGCGATCCTCCGCTCGGAAACGCTGGTAGTCAGGATCGACAACTAGATACTCGGGATGCTTGACCAGCACTTTGTCTTTAACCAGCTTGGCAAAGATCCTGCGGCTGCTCTTGTTGTCGCTCACCATTTTGCGATAGAGATCAAATATGCTTGCATCAAACTGACCAGCCTCGAGCATGGCCAGCGTAGCCTTGGCCACCGCTGATTCGACTTTGCTTAGAGCCGCCTTGTTCTTCATCCGTCGCCAGATATGGCCTGGCAGTCCGCCTTGCGCGGCGATAATGCTCCGCAGCACGGCGTCATGATTGGCGCTCTGCTTCTTTGCCCGCCGCGTGAGCTGGTCGGTAAGTGCTTCACACTGCAGATCCAGCATGTCGACATTGCCGCGCCCCTTGAGGAGCTCGCGGAAGAACATGCTACCAAACGGTAGTTTCTTCTCACCGAAATCCCGCACCAGGGCATACGCTTTGCGCCCGGCCACGAGGGCGGCTGCCTGATCCTTCCGATTGTCGGCATTGATCAACTGCGCCAGGTGTCCGGCCAAAGGTGTCGGCGCCTTGCTCGCATTGTACGACTTCGCGTCAAGGGCCACTCGGAACGCAGCGTCGAGCTTGGTCATCATCGCCACCTTCTTGTCCCATTCCGCTTTCTTCGCCGGTGATTTTTTGGCCGCACTCTCCTCACGGCGCACGCTGTCGCTCCAACTACGAAATGAGTCCTGGCTGCGAGAAAGCGCAGTCGCGCGCTCTGCCTTTGACCACGGCACCGAGCGGAACGCTGCGAGGCATCGCAGGAACCGAGCCGGGCCGCCGTGCGCCCAAACGTCCAACAGCTTCTTATGTAGCTCATTCGGCGACATGACCACAAGTAGCCCCGATGGAAGCTGCACATCGACAAAACAGCGTGCCTCTGCTCTCTGCTCCCATTGACCACGCTTCACGTCTTTGACAGGAAGACCTCTGTATATCGCAGACATCCCACGCTGCGCCTGTCCGAGCGAACGCAGATCCAGCTCAGACCAGCTTTCTTTCTCGTTCAGATGTTTCAAGCAAGCATAATAGTCGTTACCGGCGGCCAGCGAGCGCACAATGGCCGCGCTCCGACCACCAACACCGGCCAGCTTCGGCGCCAGGGCATTGTAGGCCGCTGGATTCTTGAGTTTCGTCGCAAACGGTACGGCGACTACCCACCGGTTGCGATCGGGGCTCGGCGATGAGGCTTTGACCAGTTCGAGCCAGGTCGCCGGGGTGGCGCAAGAGGCACAACGGCGGGCCACGACAACCCGCTCCGCGTCCGAAAGCTTCGCAAAATGCTGCTTGAAGAAGGACTGTTTGCCCTTCTTCCCGCGTTTCCAATGCTGCTTCCACGATTGGCGTTCAAAATTATTGGCCCACATCTCGCAGATGGCGCGCAGCGTTGCGCCCTTCGGCGCGGCAGCGAACCATGCCTTGGCGGCGGCGGCCACTGGGGCAAAAGATTTCTCCAGCGCAGCCGCGTCCTTGCCGCGGGCGGCCGCGTTGAAAGCGAGCGTCTCGGTCTGAAACTTCAGTCGTGCCGCACGCTCCGGGTTCCCTCGGATGAGGCCTGCCAACGTGCGCATGTCCGCCAGCCCCTTATAAACAGCGGGATTGTCCAGTCTGGTCGCGCCAATCAGCCGATCCAGGTCATCCCAGAAGAGCATCCGCTCCAACTCCAGCGGCGCCTTATCCGCAAAACACGCGGCTAGCCACTTTGCCACGGCCGGCAGATCTTTGTTCTTCCAGGCCATCGAGAGGTACCACTCGTCAAACTTCTTCGCCGCAGTGCTCGCACGCAGAGAGGTGCCATTGCGGCCCATAAAGCCATAGGCATCCCGCCCGGCGTCCATATCCTTGATCATACGGTACAACACCGCAGCGGCGCTCGACGCCTTTTTCGAGCCTTTCGGCAATGCTAGGACAAGTCTCTTCTGACGCGTAGCCGCAAGGCGGTAGTCTCCGGCCAGCCGCGTATTCTCGGCGATCAGCTGCAGTATCGCAGCGGACGGCTTCGGATTCTGCGCGAGATAGGTCTTGCAGATTGGCAACACAACATGGGGACGGTCCTCGGACAGGGCCATTTTCAGCGCCTTGCTCACATCAGCCTCCGCCAGGGCCTTGGCCTGAGTGATCCGGACGATCAACTCATCCAGTTTCTTGCCGCCCGCATCCCCGGCGTCCTGCGCGAATGCGCCGCCCGCAAGAACCGATACCAGAATGATCACTGTCCAAAGTCGCATCTTATTTCCCCTTCGCTTTCCGCTGAATCGTCGGCCGAATCTTCCTGGCTTTCGGAGCGTATTTGCTGTCGGGATACTCCATAATCAGGGCGTCACATTTCTCCAACGCGGTCGCATAATCGCGGGACTGGAAAGCAACCAGCGTCCATTTCAGATACATGGCATCGAGATAATCCGCATCGGGATGGTCGCTGAAGACCTGCTTGAGCATGGTCGTAGCCTGCGCAAAATCACGGGTTTTAATATAGTAGTCGACAACCTTTTCGATCGCCTTGGACGCGAACGTGGTCTCAGGATACTTTTCGGCGCACAATTTGTAAGCCTGCGCCGCGCTCGCGGCTGAACTGGCCAGTACCGCCTGTCGTTTCTCGTCCGTTTTGGCCGCGTCCGCCGCCTCCTTGCCTCGCGCTTCGATGGCTTCTCCTATGCGGAACTGGGCTTTGCCCTTCACGCGGGAGTCCTTCAGCGCCAATACCTGCGAGTACGCCGAAATGGCGGCCTTGTAATCCCCGTTTTCCATATGCGCCTTGCCCATGCCGATCATCGCGTCATCGACCAGCGGTGACTCAGGGTAGAGTTTGTTGAACACTTTACAGGTCGCCATCGCACCGGAGTAACGGTTTGCGACCAACTGCAGTTCCCAGGTCAGCTTGAATGCCTTGTGACGCAATGCCACCGGGACCGTATCCTCCATGCCAATCACCATTTCACTGCGATCCAAACCCATCGCGACCTTGTCCGCCGCGCCCTTGATCAGGCCCATCGACTTGAAGATGCGCCCCAGCTCCAGATACGCTTCCGCCTCAACCAGGCCCTTCCTGGCGCGAATCAGGGGATCAATCACTACGTCCTGTGCGATGACGGGCCGGCTCTCCAGCGGTCCCAGCACTTCCAACGACGCGGTCGCCATACGGCGCGACGGGCCCGTGATGCCAAGTTTATCAATATACGTAACCACGATCTCGTCGCCCTGTACGCACGACAGGATCGCGTCGTTCTGAACCGGCACCTCGCCCTCCGGAACCGCTTCAACCTTAACCTGGCCACTGAATCGGCCGGTGCGCACCACGGCATTGCTGCCAAGTTCCTTGAGGGATACCTTCACTTGGTCACGCGTCACATAGACCTTCTCACCGCTGCGCCCCTTGTCCTCCGAGGCAGCCTGCACATAGCGACAGATCACGTTCACCGTGGCGACATCGCTGCGATCAGAAACGTCAAGATCCGCATCCAGCAGCAACATGAAGCATGGCGAGCCCAGGTAGGCCGCACCTGCGGTCGATTTCAGATCGCCCTTCATGAAGGAAATCGCCCCATTCGACACAACCTTCACCGTGCTCTTGCGCGGCACATTGATCGCGCCCTTTTCGTCCGTAAGATCCGTATAGGTACTGGTGATCGTGTCACCGCTCTGCACCTGCAGAATGCCGTCGCCCGGCTTCGGAACACCCACGGCGGTCGGTAACGAACCAATCACGGTGCTGCCGTCGGCAAGTGGAATGGTCATCACCTGCTCCTTGTCGCCACTGGTAGTTGCCACGCTTGCCTTAACCTTCTTTTTCAGCCGGGCTAAAATGGGAAGGTCCCGATCTTCGACCCGCACGTAGAACCGTCGCCCTGCTTCCATGTATTCGACGGCCGGGCTATCCGGATCAACGAAGGCACCCACCATGCCCAACGCTTCGATCGCCTTGCTCCAGTTTTCCTGCGCAAAGTGGCACATGCCAATGTAATAGTACGCCTGGTTTGCCCAGACAGTGCCGACATATCCCTTGGTAATCTTGCGCAGCACCGGGAACGCCTTAGGATAACGCCGCATATTGAAATAGGCCACCCCTGTGAGATAGAGCGATTCCAGAAACCAGTCACGCTTCTCAGCCACCAGAGGCTTCTCGCCTTCCTTGGGCTCCAATGCACGTAGCCGCTTCAAGATCTGGATAGCCTTCTCGTAATCACGCTTCTTTGAGTAGTGGCGACCGATCTCCAACGCCGCTGGATGGACCGATTCTGATTTCGGATGCTGTTCGATGATGGACTGGTACATCTTCAAGGCGCGATCAAAATCACCGTCGTCCATGAGTTCCTTTGCCTTGTCGAGCAGGCGCCTTGCCTCCACCGCGCCTTCCCCGCCTTCCCGCACCTTCCGTTCACGCGCCGCCTCGGCCGAGGGTACCAAGACCGAGAAAAACACGGCCACGGTCATCGCAGTAAGGCATGACCTCCACATTTTGAAAAACATACTATTCATCATCGCTTTCTCCTTTAATTTATGCCTGTCGGCTAATCTCATCACTGTCATATAGTCTACAAACTAATGCCATCAAACAACTTTTCGGTGGCCATCTTGCCGCGGGCCCATTTGGCCCATTTGGTTTTCGAATAATCCCACGTCAGCTCGGTCAGAATCGTGAACGCCCGGCGTGTGGCAGCTTTCTGCTCGTCACGCGAGTAGCGCCTTTGGTCTGGCCCCGCGTAGGCAGCTATCTTTATGTGGCTCTCAGCGCACCACCACATGGCCTCGGCAACGACCTCGCCATCGCTGCGATCGCCTTCCATCACTTCCTCAAAGGTGCGGATGGCCCGCTTATACTTTTCCGCCCGCAGGTAGTTTTGGGCTGCGAGCACGGTGGTCTTGGTGGCCAACTTGTGCCCGGGGAAACGCGGCGCCAGACGGCGCAGAACATCACCGGAGGTCACGTACATAGCGACCATCTGCTTCCGTAGTTTCGCCTTCTCGGCAGCGGCCTTCGCCTTCTCGGCAGCGGTCTTCCCCTTCTCGGCAGCGGTCGCGGCGGTCTCCATCTTCTTTTGGAACTCCTTGCCCTTGGTGAGGAAATAGAGACCGATCCGTTGAATGGTCTCCGCCACCAGCTTGTGGTCGGGATACTTGTAGGAGAGCTTTACATACTCTTCGAGGGCCTGGTTGAGCTGCCCCATCTTCTCCAGGGCCAGCGCCTTCTTAAACTGGGCCTTGGGCGCGTACGGACTGTCCGGGTAGAGCAGGACGACGTGACTGAACCTCGCCGACGCATCCGAGGCGAGTTTGCGCTTCTCGGTCGGGTCGGCCATCGCATACGACTGCTCCAGTTTGAGCTCACCCAGCAGATATTCGGCCTGAGCCTTGGCCTCGTTATCCGGGAAATCCCGAATCGCCTCTTCGAGCAGCTTTTGTCCCTGGGCAATTTCCTGGTCAGCCAGCTTGTTCTGCTTGAGTTTACGATGGCTCTTGGCCAACTCAAAGTAGGCCTCGGCCACGGTAAACTGGGTCTGTATCGCTATGGACTGATCTTTGAAGCTGCGCGTGAAGCTCTGTATCAAGCCGTCCGCGCCCATCTCGATCTTAAATGCGCGTTTCAACGTCGCTTTGGCCGAGCCGCCGGTGTAGCTCACGACCAGCTCATCGCCGTACGCCGCGCCGACAATACCGGCTCGCTGAGTGCTTGCGGCTTCCTCCTTCGTGACGACCTCCATGGTCCCCTTGAACACGCCGGCGTGCGGGAACACTTCCATCAGCTCAACCGCTACGGGTTTCGACTTGCCCGCCCGGACCATTACCTTGATCGTATCCTTGTCGCCGGAGACGTCGCCCGCCGGATCAATCACGCGCAAGTAGGCCGTTTCCCCCATGTAGCGTGTGCGCAGCGGCTTCGTGAAGGACTTGTCCATCACGTCCAGAAACGGGTCAGAGAAGAGGGTATAGTGTCGGACAATCCAATTTGTGCCCAACTCGCCCTTCTCGTAGGCAAGCACATTCTTGTTATATGGGAACCCGATCACGACACCATCATTCTTGCCCTGCACAGGCACGGCACCGAGCGGAACCCCACCGGCCTCGAATTCATCTTCGTCCCGATCACGATCCGCACGAAGCTCCGCTGCTTCCCTGACACGCTCAGCACGCTCTTCGGTCGTCATCGTAGACGGTTCACCCAGCACAAGAGGTACGTAGCACCTGAACAAGCCGAGATCCAAGGGGCTCTTTTCCCTGCCGATTTGCTTTGGATCGACAGGGTCGGCGTAGCGCACGCTTGTGCGATCGTATCCAGGAGGCGCCGATTCATCGCCCCTCCCATCGACCTTGACCTTCAGGCGCACTGTGCCCGGCATCTTGGGATCAAAATGTTTGGGATCAGTAACACCCGCCAAGCGGCGCGATGCGTAGGACTGCGCAAAGAAATGCACCTCGCTGGAGCTTGACAGGGCAATGGCCGGCCAGGTCACCTCGAACGCTGCCTTGCCGAGAATAGGTGCCTTGGCCGTCTTATCATTGTCTGCCGACGCCCGGCCCTTGCTCATGAGTGTACGCCGCACAGGCACGAACTCGCCCTTTAGCGCGGCGCCCATCTCATTTCCCGGCATGCGTTGAGCGGCGCCCTTCTTGATCTGTGCCGGCGTCTCAATCCGCTTGCTACTGTCCAATTCGGCTGTCTCAACGTCAAACCCGCGCAAGACCGGCTTACCTTGACCTGCCTGCTCAACAAACGTGCTGCGCTTCCATGGGATGCCCTTGTCCATGTTTTCACGATCCAGGTAGGTAATCGTCAGGCCGTCGTCCGGCAACAACTTCACCTCACCCTCACGCTGGGGCGCGCCCTCAACTGGGAAAACGCGGGCCAGAAACCAGCCGGTATGCTCGGCTTTCAGCGCTGGGTTTTGCCGGGGCCCCAGGCTCTCAAGCGCCTTGATTTTCAGCTCGGTGCCAGAGCTCGTCCGCACCTTCAACTGCACGATATCTCGCTCCCCGCTGACATCCGCATCAGGATCGTAGACAAAGACATTGACCACTTGCCCCGCCCGAAAACGACGCATCCTGAAGTACTGTCTTTTTGGCGTGCCTTGACGATCCGGCACGACGGCCATGAAGTACGCGCCAATCTTCGCCGTGGTGTATGTCGCCTTCATACGATCCGAACGAACCCGATTCGCCGGAACAATCGGCGTGGGATCTTCGTAGGAGACCGTGATGGTGTCACCGGGATTGGTTTCCAGTACATCATTCTTCCGGAGCGCCAGCAGATCCATCTTGGTGGGCAGCACCTTGCGGTCTTGTGTGTCATGCACCGTCAGCTTGCGGAGTGCCGGGGCATCGCCCTCGAAATCCAAGAGCGCCAGGCGCACCAGCCGCGCTTCCGAGTTCTTGGCAAAGGTCACGTTAAAAGTCTTGTTTCCCGCCACGGGCTTGACGGTTGCAGGCGTGAAGCTCAGCTTCTTGCTGATCTCCGGATGCTTCGCGACATCGAACTGCTTGGCAGGGATAGCGGCAAAGAACGGCGCCTTCGGAATATCCCACTCGATCGAATAGCTGGGCTTCTTCCCTTGCCATGCGGTTGCCCAGAGGTAGTAGTCGATCGCGTGCGCGCCCTTCTCGAAATGCCGGGTTAACATCGGCTGCCCGGATTCTTCGTCCACGGGCGCCACCTGGCCATTCACGATCAGAATGTGCCCCCTGATATCCTTGACCGATGCCTGAATCGTGCGCTCTCCCGGACTATCCAGGTAGAAGCCACCCCGCAGATGCAGAACAAACCAATTTTCAGCATGGTCGTGGTGGTTTCCGCGAACCACCGTCTTGACCTTATTCCTGAACCCCTGGTCCAGCTTGGCTGACGGCGTGCCCGGCAAGACCACCGGGCTTGGGCTGTCGGGGCCCAGCCCGCCAAAGGTCATGTAGTAGCGAACCACGCGCATTTTTTCCAACTCAACTAACAGCGCCGCTTCTGGAGAGTTGCCAAGCGGCTTCTTATCCTGCCATTCCGCGCTCCGCCCGAGCCCGAACCGCATCACCGTCATCTGCATCGATCCGTTCCACGGCTTCAGGGCCGCGGGCCAGGCGCCGACCGTTTTGAAACCGTCGCCGGTCAGGGAGGTCTGCACCAGGAACTTTTTCAAGCCGCGCCCCGGAACATCGGCCAGGATCGATAAACTCTTCAACGCCACCCTGTCGTTCATATCCACCGTATACAGCTTCGGCCGCTTGTTATCAGCCAATGCCACCCAGGGCGGATGCTCGCCACCGGAGATCGCGAAAGCCGGATCCGAACCCATATTGCTCTCCGAGGCCTGTGCCGCCGCCGGAGCGGAGCCCGTCTTCAACTTGCCGGCAAAGACACCGGTAACAGGCCCGGTCTCATGCAGCACGAACTTGACCTTGTCCCCGCTCGACGCGGTTGCCGTCACAATAACGCTGTCCTTTTCGGTGGTCGTGCTTTGATCAGGATCGATGACATGCACATTAATCGGATTACCCGGCTTGATCTCATCCAGCTTGCGATCCGCGCTACGCAGGTCGCCGCGCTTCGCCTTGCCGGCCAGAGCTTCCAAACGCACTCCGGCATTCCTCTCCGCCGTCACCACAATGTTGCCCGATGAAATCGAAAACTGCGAATCGGACATCACTGTCACCGGCGGGGAAGGCTTAGCGTTCAACGGCATCTTGTTCGCTTTGCGAAAACGTTTGGTGAAGTCGTAGTATACCTTGCCGCCGCCGAGCACCTGCAGGATGTTGTCCTGCTTAACCGGCGCGCCCAGCTCGGACGCGACCTTCCCCTGGAACTTCGTCTTCGAATCGCCGAAGGGCAGTAAATTGAAGACTTCCTCGTCGCCGCCTTTCGTCCAGACACGCACTTCGATCGCATTGTTTTTCCCAACCACCGACAGATTGCGGTCCTCAATCCGAATTGTCAGCGACCGTCCAGGCACCAGGATGCGCTGTCCCGTGCTGAGATCGGTGATATCCACCTGCGAGCTCTCCATCAACTTACCAGTCTTGAGGTTGAGCTCAGCTTCCAGCAGCTTCGCCTCAACCGCATTCGGCTTGAGTCGGATGGCCTCCTCCACGAGTTCACGGGCCGCACTGTACTGGTCCTGATCGGCCTTGATCCTGGCCGACATATAGTAGGCCTGAGACGCGACAGCCTTGTCGCCGCTCTCACGCAATTTCGCCAACACGGTCTCCGCCCCACTGTAGTCCGCGGTCAACCGCAACACTTCGGCAATCCTGAGCTGGGCGATCACTTTCGTCTGCGTGCCCGCATAGTCTTTATTCAATACGATGCGTTCATACTGCGATCTGGC
>JABSQK010000299.1 GCA_013215875.1 Lentisphaeria bacterium | reverse complement strand
TCTGAGAGATTTGCATCCGAGCGATGTAAGGTATTGCAGTGGAAGAAAAGTCCATCACCGGGTTCCATTTCAGCATAGACCGTTTCTAAACGCGTTTCCAAAGCTGCAACTTTTTCAACGTCCGCACCTGTCTGCGCACCGATGGGTCCATGTTTTATTCGACCACAACGGTTGGAGCCTTTTAAAACTTGCAGGCAACCATTCTCCTTGGTGCAAGCATCAACAGCAATTGCACAGCTCGCCATATCCGGAAACAGGCAATTATTATATTCATACCAGTAGCCATAATCCTGATGCCAATGCCAGGCACCTCCCACCTTCGCTTCCTTCAACATCATTTTGTGATGAAAATGATAGACCTCATCATCGAGTAGAAATTCCATATTGTCAACAATGCGCCGGCTTGCAACGAAGGCACTGGAGATGGAGTCTTCCAGATAATTGATCAAACGCAGTTTACTTTTTAATTCACCCTTATCGGCCAAAGAGTGATCATGCTCCGTAAGATTGGAATCGCCTTTTGTACTGGTAATCAGGTAATGCATCTCTTCCTTAGAAAAGAGTTCACGAACAATTATATAGCCATCTTGAAAAAATTGTTTTTTATCATCTTCGGTAAATTTCATATCAACTCCGTAGCTGACTGTACCATAGAGAGTCTTTTTCTCAGGTCAACAGCTAAAGACTTATTGAATTATTATAAATTACGTGCATTGGCTGTGCGACCTAGTATCTTCAGTTTTTGGTAGGTTTTTGTGCTTTCCTGGAAATATAACACTAGTAGAAATAAAAAATGGCAGAATCAGAACAAGATAGTTTAGATAAACTGGAAGCGCTCTTAAGGGATGAAAAATCCGTAGAAGTTGCGGCGATTTTATCATCCCAGAATGCTGCCGATGCAGCAGAACTTATTCGCAATCTGCCTCTGAAACTTCGCGATGACGCACTTTTGACTTTAGCTCCAGAGACGGCAGCGGATATTCTAGAGAAATTGCCAGATGATCTGGCAGCAGCAGCGGTATTGGACATGGAGCCTGGGCCGGCAGCAGCAATAGCGCAGGAAATGCAGAGTGACGACGTAGTGGATCTGCTGCAGGATGTGGGACCCGAGCATGCTGAGGCAATACTCGAACATATCGACCCTGAAGAAGCTGCCGTTGCCCGCCAGTTATTGCAGTATGATGAGGATTCAGCCGGTGGTTTAATGCAAGCCGAGTTTATTGAGGTTTCAGAGACGATGACTGCGGGTGAAGCAGTGCATCATCTTCAAGAACATGCTGAAGAATACGCTGAGTACTCTGCATCTTATCTTTACGCGGTTGATAGCTCCAGGAAACTGAGTGCCGTGGTGAGTTTGCGTTCCCTGTTATTGTGTGGTTCAGCAACTCCTATTTCACAGATCGTATCTGGCGAAATTATCTCAGTAGTTCCAGAAATGGATGGAAGCGAATTGGTGAATTTATTCAGAAGGCATCATTACCTGGCGATTCCGGTGGTGGATGAATCAATGCAACTACTGGGCATTGTAACCCAGGATGATGCCATGCGCTTTGCTGAAGAGAGTGCAGAGGAAGATATGCTGAGTATGACAGGTATTGTGGGCGGAGATGAATTTAGAGAGATGCCCCTGCGGCAGCGCTCTTGGGGTCGCCTTTCATGGCTCAGTGTCAACATTCTCTTGAACGTATTGGCTGCGAGCGTTATTGCCTTTTATCAGGACACTCTGCGCGCAGTTATTGCACTGGCTGTATTTCTTCCGATCATATCAGATATGAGTGGATGTTCTGGTAATCAAGCGGTTGCAGTGAGCATTCGAGAATTATCTCTGGGTCGAATTTCGCCGCAAAAACTTTTGTGGGTATTGGGTAAGGAAATATCGGTGGGATTAATTAATGGACTGGTGCTTGGTGTCTTGATTGGTTTGATTGCCTGGTGGTGGCAAGCGAATGCAATGCTGGGTCTTGTGATTGGCGGTGCGCTGTGGATCAACTCCATTGTTGCAGTATCAATTGGCGGTATCGTTCCACTTCTACTTCGGCGCTTCGGGCATGACCCGGCGATCGCTTCCGGCCCAATCCTTACAACAATGACAGATATGTGCGGTTTCTTTATAGTTCTCGGTACCGCCAACCATTTCTTACACTTGTTAGTATAATCAGAAAGACTTTCGTGTGATTAAGATCCAAAATAAAAGTGCCTGCCCCTTTTATTGAATTAATAATTCGCTCTGAATGGATATTTAGAGTATGGAGTTTTCGGGGGGTGAAATGTTGTGTTCGGATAGGTTCAAGCCTGCTTCTTCGTCTTCTTCACTTACGCGCAATGAGTAGGATGCATGCAGGAATTTGAATATTAAATAGCTGATTCCAAAACTCCAGATAAAGCAGGCGAGTATGCCTAATAACTGTACACCCAGGAAGTTGATTCTGGGACCTGCAAGGAAGGTCGATTTCATAAATAAGGCGGTAGCAATTGTGCCCCAGACGCCACAAATACCATGCACGGTAATGGCAGAAACAACATCATCAATTTTTAGCCTTTCCTCTATGAATCGACTACCCGCGACGGTAATTATCCCTGCTATTAGGCCAATGACAACCGATGAAAACTGGCTCACCCAAAAACAACAGCCGGTAATACCAACTAATCCCCCGAGTACACCATTGGCAATCTGGGCCGGATTTGGTGTTTTGGATTTATCTGTCCACCAGCTATAAAACAACGCTGATAATCCGCCAAATGCGCCGGCAAGTATTGTATTTACAACAATTACAGGCAAAGACGAATCGACTTGTAGATTACTTCCTGCATTGAATCCAAACCAGCCAAACATCAGGATAAATAAACCAATGTAAACGAGAATGTAGGAAGACGGGCGATAGTTTTTTCGGGCTCCTTCTTTGTATCTGTCTTTTCTGGGACCAATCACGATAACAGCCGCCAATGCGACCCAGCCGCCGACGGAATGTACAACAGTTGAACCGGCAAAATCAAGAAATCCAAGCGATTCCAACCAGCCGGTATTTCGTCCATCCCAGAGTCCGCCCCAGGCCCAATGACCAAAAATAGGGTAGATGACTGCCGATATGACTGCTGACATAATAATGTAGGTACTGAATTTTGCTCGCCCGCTGATCGCACCGGAAGTAATCGTTGCGGCAGCACCACAAAACATCAACTGAAAGAGAAAGAAAATAGCCATATTGCCTGAAAGACTTGAGGCAAACATGGAGGAACCTAAAACACCATAAAACGAATAGCCAAACATGATGCCGAAGCCAATTATCCAAAAAGTTGCTGCCGAGATTAGAAAGTCGGAGATATTTTTTACGGCTACATTGATGGAGTCAATCTTTCTGGACATACCACATTCAAGACACATGAATCCTGCCTGCATTGCAAAAACAAGTGCAGAGCAAATAAGCAGAAATGATAAGGTCGATGGATCCAAGGATTGCTCTTTAAAACCATCGCCTGCTTGCAAATTTAACATGCCAAAAATGTAAACGATGCCTATTTTTTTTCCCACTTTAAATATCCTAATTTTATATCTGAGTGAGTTCGCAATAAACATACCAAATTGGTATGCAAAATGCGTCCAGATTGTGCGGGTAGTAATGAGTATAGATATGGGATCAATTTATGGGACTAAGAAAAAAGTTCTTTATTGTCTTTCTTGCGATGGCATTGTTCGTCTCTGGGGTGCTTTTTATTGTTCTTAAGAGCAGTCATGAGATGCTTATTGAGACAGATGTTATTCGTCTTGGTGAGGTTGTAACGAATCAAGTGGTAGCAGACCGTATGGCCTATTCGAAGATTGTTGAAAAGCTTCAAAAAGACGGTTTTGGTGCCTCGTTAGATTCGCATTCAAATATTGGATTTATTCCTTTACCGGCGCAATTTGTCCGGGAAGTTTCCAACAGTACAAGTGAGAATAATATTTATTCCTATCAATTAATCAGTCAGTGGAACTTGAATATGGAGCAGGGCATAGAGACGGATTTTGATACATGGGCGTGGGAAAAACTACAGGAACAGGAAAAATTATTCAAACTCGACCCCACTCTTGAAGACAAAGCCTTTCCCTGGAATGCTGTGTATCGCATCGAACGCAATGACAAAGGAAAGGATGTCATGTATCTAATGACGGCGGACCCGGCCTCCAGTGCATCATGCGTTAACTGCCATAATAAATATGAAAATAAATCAGAGATCATATCGATGCGCAAATCACAGGGAATCGTTGCTGGTAAACAGTGGGAATTGAATGATTTAATGGGTGGAATAAAAGTGTCTGTCCCTTTAGATGAGATTGCTCAATCGACCAGCCATATACAACGGGATGCACTGATAAGTATTTTTGTAGCACTGATTTGCTGTTTCGGAATTATGATCAGCCTGCTCTATATAAATGTTATTAATCCAATCATCGCATTGACCACGCTAATCAAAAAAGTTACAGGCGGCAATATTGATATTGATGCAGAAGAAATACCTGTTAGCGGCCAGGGAGAAGTTCGTGAGTTGGGTTTTGAATTTCGCAATATGGTGCAGGACATCGAAAATAAACAAGACGAGCTTGCAAATGCACTGCAGGGAGCTGAAGATGATTCGAAAGCGAAAGGTGAGTTTCTTGCAAACATGAGTCATGAGATTCGTACGCCGATGAATGGGGTAATTGGTTTAAGCGAACTACTCCTGGAAAGAAATTTGGGTACTCAAGAACGGGAATTTGTCGAAAAGATTAATAATTCTGGAAATAACCTTCTTGCTATAATTAATGATATCCTCGATTTTTCTAAAATAGATGCGGGAAAGATGACCATCGATCCAGTAGTAACAAATCTCAAAGAGGTTTTTAGTGAGGTACGTGATACACTCGAAATACATGCTGCAGAAAAGGGACTTGAATTCGCCATTGAGTTTGATGATAATTGTGAGAAAAATTTTATTCTAGACCCTGTACGTTTTAGGCAGATCGTCATTAATCTTGCAGGGAATGCACTGAAATTTACCAGTGATGGCGGTGTAAAAATCAATGTTCGCAGTCAGCATGTGAAGGACGATGATTATAACGTTTATGTGGATGTAATTGATACAGGTATTGGCATGTCGAATACAATGGTCAATAAATTGTTTGAAGAATATACCCAAGCAGACAGTTCAACAACTCGACGATATGGTGGAACCGGTCTTGGTTTAACCATAACAAAAAAACTGGTTGAGTTGATGGGCGGAAATGTGACCGTATCCTGCATTTTGAATGTCGGGTGTAATTTTAGTTTTCAAATTCCTGCTAAAATTACTGATGAAGTTGTTAAGGAAAAAGAAGATGTGATATCCGATAAGTTTATATTTAATTATCCCATTTTACTTGTCGAAGACAACAAAATAAATCAAACAGTAGCTAGAAATATGCTGCAAAATCTTGGCGCGGAAGTTGAGCTGGCAAATAATGGACAAGAAGCTTATGATATGATCCTTGAGACCGAATATGAACTTATTTTTATGGATTGCCAAATGCCGATTCTAGATGGATATAAGGCGACACGAAAAATTCGTAAACTTGAAGAAGATGGTGATAAGCATCGAATCATTATTGCGATGACAGCAAATGCCATGAAAGGTGATAAGGAGAAATGCCTGGCAGCCGGCATGGATGGCTTTAGCAGTAAGCCCGTATCAAAAAAGAAAATTTGCGAAGTGCTGTCATTGTACTGCGAATATCAGAAAGATGGCGAAACACTCGATGCGGAAATCATTGTTCCTGAAGTAAATGAAATATACAACCTAAAGCAGGCAATGGCGATTTGTGATAACTCTGCTGAATTACTGGAGGAAATTACCGGGGAGTTTATTCAAGCTTTTAATTCAACGATGATTGAAATTAAAGATGCCATCGAGCGCTCGGATTTTGTCGAGCTGGCCCTGCATTCACATAGTTTGAAGGGGTCTTCTGCAAATATGTACGCCTCTGAAATATACAAGATTTCGTCTGAATTGGAAGTGGCAGCACTTCAAGGAGAGGGCGATTTTCAAAAGTACTACCTTGAAGTTGAAGATGCATGTCAACGTTTTATTGTAGAAGCAGGAGCGGTTGACTGGGCGGTGCTTTAACTATAGCATACCAGTTAAAGACGCGTCTTTAATTCTTGCTCAATTATATCTGTTACTTGTTTTGAAACTTTCTCGTTACCTTTATCCACGCGAATGAAGTACTCGGTGGTTTTCTTATCGAGAATTTTAAGAATGATTTTGATGACTTTATTCTCATTTGTGGTAGCGGAGATGACTGCAGTTTCGAGTCCTTGAAAACTGTGCACAGTATGCACAGGCATTTTTCGTACGGCAATTTCGACGACATCCATAGTTGTTAAAAATTCGGAATTAAATGTGCGCTTTAAATCATGCTTCGTGACGACCAGAAATATCTCGTATTTCGTGAGCTTCCATTCAATAATTTCTACATCTTTACTTCTGCATCCGGTGATGAAAATTATGAGTAATAGTATGGTTATTTTCTTCATGAGCCTTTACGATTTATTTGTGTAATTTAATTCGATACGAAGACCAGAGGGATCTTCGAAAAAAATTTGTGTTAGATTTATTTCGTCGATGGCGCTTTCTTTATAGATAATATTATGTGCATTGAGTTTTTCGAGAAGCGGTTCCAGCTCCGTAACCGTAAAAGCGATGTGATTTAAATAATTGGCAGCGGGTGTGAGTTCATCATTGCCTTCAAATAAGTGTATGAATGGTTTCCCATTTCTATAGAGCCAATAGCCGGGCATGTGAAAGCCGGGACGAAAACCAACTTCAAATCCAAGTACCTCGATATAAAATTCTTTAAGCTTCTCTATTAATCCCATCGGACAGAGAAGATTGTAATGATTGAGTTCCGTAATCATTTAGTCAGTACTAAATCCCAGTTCGTTTATTTCAGTTTTTAAATCATCAAGAGAAACACTATCGCCCGAAAGACTACAGTTGCCATTATTCAGATCCACATGAAATGAATCAATTTCATCATGCTTAGCCAAAAGTCGCTCGACAGTATTTACACAGCCCTGACAGGTCATGCCGCTTATTTTTATGGTAAGGTCCATGGTTTCGTCTTTATGTTTTAACTTCTTTAACAGATCTCGAAAGATAAAGTATATAAATAGGATAAAAAGCAGGATGGCGCAAATTTTCGAAAATAGTCCGGGTTCATGATTGTGTTGTTCGAGCATTCTATTTACCCCGCCCGTATTAAATTCGGTAAAAATCCAGGCGGCAGCGAGGGACCCAATGACAATCGTTGAGAGGTAAATAATTACGAAGCGCTTTCCAAAGGCTTTATAAATTGCCCCCAGAGTGGCAATATTCGTAGCCGGTCCTGCCATAAGGAATACCAGAGCAGCGGGCAGGGGCAAGCCATTCATGATTAAAACATATGCCATGGGAACCGAACTTGTTGCACAAACATAGAACACTGTGGCCACTGGTAGAATGAGCAGGGACGCGAGATAGGGATTTTGTATATGAGTGCCAATGTAATTCTCCGGCAATAGTACAGAAATAAAGGCCGCGAGTAGAAGGCCTGCCAGAAGCCAAAACCAGATCATGCCGATAACATCGTTTAAGGCAAAATTGAAAAATTCACCAAGCGAGCGTTTTTTAGTTACTTGGCTATCGTCCTTTTTTTCCGTATCTTCCTTGGATTCAAAGGGATATAGAATGCCGCCACCACACAGGCCGAGGATGAATGCAGTAACAAGTTTGAAAATGGCAAATGGCCAACCTAGGAATGCGGCACTGACCATAATGGAATCGACGCCTGTTTGCGGTGTGCTGATCAAAAATGACATGGCGGCAGGTTTGCCGGCGCCTTGCTTGTGCAAACCAATAGTTGTTGGAACAACACTACACGAACACAGGGGCAATGGAACGCCAAAAAGGGCCGCCAAAAATATGCCTTTTAGAGATTTATTACCCAGATAATGGTAGATTTTTTCACGGGGAATGAGGATATGCAAAGCCGCAGCGAGAAATGCGCCCAAAAATAACCACGGGGCAAGCTCTACCATAAGCTTCCAGGTCTCTAAAAAGAAGGATTGAAGGAATGTGCTCATACGCTCAATCTAGCCTGAATTAGCCACAAAACAATCCAGCACAAACCCGAATTGCTTGATTATCAGCAGCTTGCAGATTCTGTGCTAAGTGCAGGAATGCTGTTCAATAGGCCGGGTTCTCCGAGCGCTCGCCCAAACGAATTGCTGATTAATATGCTATCTCAAAAGCGGCAGCAATACAGTGGATCGCGTTCGGAGAACACGACCCATTTTTAAGGTTTATCTGTCGCAGTATTATCCTGAAAAAGCCCCAGAAGAACGAATCCCTTGTTACCTGGAATCAGCCTTAAAAAAAAATATTAAAATAAATAAATTTGTTTCAACAATTACTTGTAAAACTTTCAAAATGAAATAGCTTAGTGGAGTTTAGGGGTAATTAGGGGAACAAAGGGTTATACTGGAGCTAGAAGTTGAAGAAAGTATTTTACAATGATTTCACGCACACGATCGATAAGCAGAGACGGGTAGCTATGCCTCGCGAATGGCGAGACAGTAAGGAAGAGAATGTCTTCTTCCTAATGCCGGGTCGTGATAATAGCATCCAGGCTTTACCCGAAGAGATATTTATGGAAGACTTTTATGAAAAAGCGCGCAAATCGAGTTTTGCCAACCGGCAGCAGAGGAAAGCGCTTTCTGAAATAGGAAAATTTACGCATCGTACGGCTTGCGATAAACAAGGGCGAATCACGTTGACTCCCATGTTGATGGATTATTCCGGTTTAACTGATGACGCCTGGTTAATTGGCGGCATCACACAAATCGAAATTCGCAAGCCTGAACAGACCGAAGAGTCTGTCGGTGAAATCGATGCATTTTTGGATCTGGTCGAACAGATCCAAAAAGGTGACTTTTGACATTATGTCGAATGGAGGCTGGAAACATCAATCCGTACTTTTAGCGGAGTCGATTGAGTTTCTAAACCCCGTAGCAAGCGGACGCTATATTGATGCTACACTTGGAGCTGGAGGGCACAGTGAAGCATTACTTAGTCAGGAGGGAAGCGTCGAGATACTTGGTATTGACCGCGATTTAGAGGCAATCCGGTTAAGCACTGAGCGACTCGCCGCTTTTGGCAAACAGCTACACTTGTTTCACGGGGTGTATTCGGAGATGCAATCCTATTGCGAAGAAATTGGCTGGGATTGCGTCGACGGAATACTCATGGATCTGGGGGTATCATCAATGCAGCTTGATGATGATATCCGGGGATTCAGTTATATGACGGATGGTCCTTTGGATATGCGCATGAATCGCAAGGATCGCATCACTGCCAGTGAGTTACTCAATGGGTACACTGAAGGTGAGTTGGCGAAGATCTTTCACGATTATGGTGAGGAACCTGGGGCCCGTCGTTTGGCAAAGGCAATTGTAAAACGTCGTGAAGAGCGGCCACTCGAGCGAACTGGCGAATTTCTGGAGATAATCCAGAGTACTTTAGGAAAGCCAGGTAGCCGGAGCAGGCGACCGGAGGCACGATGTTTTCAGGCAGTACGCATAGCAGTAAACGAAGAACTTGATATACTGCGTGAAACATTGGAAAGCGCATTGCAATTACTCAAACCAGGCGGCCGACTTGTAGTGATATCGTTCCATTCTCTGGAAGACAGAATTGTCAAACAATTTATGCGCGATGAAGCATCGGAGTGGAGCGGGCAGGTGAGCAATGCGGAATTGCGTCAAGCGAAAGATCCGCGATTAAAGATTTTGAACCGCAAGCCCATTGTGGCTGGTGATGACGAGCAATATGAAAATAGTCGGAGCCGTTCAGCAAAATTGCGGGTAGCAGAAAAGATGTAATGTTTGCAGCAAGCTGTAGGAGTACAGGAGGCAGCTGTAAACATTTGGAGGCACTGGTGGACTGGAGATTCGGAACTGAGGCGCCGAATTTCCAGGGCATCGTTTTAAGAAACAGGAGGAATAAAAATGGCATCGGTTAAGTCCTTATTTAAACGTACCCGGCTTACGGCCAACAAAAAGGGTCCTGACTCTACCCTGACTACTTACCTTATGGTATTTTTATTATTTGCGATTGTTATGCTCGCAGGTATAGCAAAAGTTTATATCAACGGGAAAACCAATACCTTGCGACTTCATTCTGAAAAAACCCAACTCGAAGTCGACATCATATTAAAAGAACGCAATAACCTCTTATTGGAAAAAGAGACATACATGGGCGGCAAGTATATTCTTAATAAGGCAAGGGCGATGGGGCTTCAGCCACCACTGCCATTACAGGTTCGCAAAATGGCACCCATAATAACAACCGCTAATAGATAGGAACGAATGTTACCATCATCATATAATATCCGCATTTTTATGATCTTTGGATTTTTCTTAACGGCATTTACTGCCCTGGGTGGCTGGTTGTACCATATACAGATTGAGCGGCACGAAGAATTGTTTAGCAGTGCCCAGAAAATGTATACTGAAACGCGCAAGATCTCTGGCAAGCGCGGTGAAATACTGGACGCCCATCTCAACCGACTCGCTACGACAGAATACTGCAAGGATATTTTTATTGAACCACGACGTATGCCTAAGACGGATCGCGAGCGGGTTCTTAAGCAGCTTTCAAAAATCCTGGAGGTGCCTTATGACATACTCAAAAGGCGAACTGAGTCGGGCAAATATGAGGTTGTCGCGAAACGTGCTGTAAGTATGAAGCAAAATGGCTTTGTAGAAAAAATGAGTCTACCCGGGGTAATTAGCCGTGACAGTTTCGTTCGGAAATATCCAAAACATTTCATGCTGGCAAATATTCTTGGTTTTACCAACGCCGACTTAGATGGCATTGCCGGACTTGAGCAAACCATGAATGTTCACCTGAAAGCAAAAGAAGGATTTGTTGAACGCAAACGGACACGTCGCGGTCAGACTTTGTTTGACCGGGAAATTGATAATGAGTTGCAGAGCTTGCATGGCAACTCAATCGTTCTGACGATACAAGAGCCAATACAGTTTATCGTTGAAAAAGAATTACGCCGTCTGGTGGATGAGCATAAACCGAAATATGCCTTTGCAATTTTAGTGAATCCCACCACCGGTGCAATTTGGGCAATGGCCCAGTCACCAAGCTTCGACCCGAATGATCGCAGCCAGATGGATCCGGACAGCTATCGCAATCATGCAATTGAAGATGTCTATCATCCGGGTTCCACCATGAAAGCCATTTCAATTACAGGTGCCTTGCAAGCAGGCATCGTAACATTGCAAGGCCCCGAAATATATTGTGAAAATGGTTTGTGGTTTTATGCAGGCCGTCCGTTGCGCGACAGCCACGGTTATAAATGGTTGAGCCCTCTCGAGATTATTCAGTTCTCCAGTAATATAGGTACTGCCAAAATGATAATGATGGGGAATTTTAACAAGCAGCGACTGTATGCTACATTTCGTCGTTTTGGTTTTGGAGAACGCACGGGGATTGAATTGAACCATGAGTCAAAAGGGCTATTGCCACCAGTAAGACATTGGGATAAGCTCAGCATTACGCGCTTTCCTATCGGCCAGGGGATTGCTGTCACGCCACTGCAAATGGTGCAATCATATGCTGCATTGGCAAATAATGGCAAAATGATGCAGCTTCATCTTGTGGATCGGGTCCTGGCACCCAGTGGCAAAATTGTTAAGGAGTTTGAGCCAAAGCTAAAACGTATGGCATGCACAAAAAAAGCAGCAAGCGATATGTTAATTGCCCTGGAGAAGGTCGTAACAGATGGGACAGGTAAAAGGGCTAAAGTGAAAGGTTACAGTGTGGGAGGTAAAACCGGTACCTCACAAAAACTGGTTAACGGCACTTATGAAGGCCATGGTAAATATGTGGCAAGTTTTGTAGGAATTGCCCCCATAATCAATCCGGAATTTGTTCTTTTAGTTGTTGCTGATGAACCGACTGGAAAGTCGTATTATGGCGGTACAGTCTGTGGCCCTACATACAGTCGTATCTCAGATCAGGTCCTGAGATATCTCGATATTAAATCAACCCTGGCGGTGAATCAATGAAACTCAAAGATTATATTATCGCATGCAAGCACCTGTTAATAACAGTTGAAAATTTGCATGATCCAGAAGTAACAGGCATTTGTAATGATACACGGATGCTAAAGGCCGGAGACATTTTTGTTGCAATTGAGGGGACCCAGGTCGATGGACGAAACTACATAAACGATGCAGTTGCAAAAGGCGCTTGTGCGATTGTCAGCAAACGCTGCGATAGTAACATTTCAGTACCACATCTGATTGTTAGCGATGACTACGCGGCATACAGCTGTATGGCAGAAGCCTTTTTTGACTATCCGGTAAAAAAATTGAAATCGATTGCCGTTACCGGTACCAATGGAAAAACAACGACGAGTTATTTAACTCAACATATTTTAAAGGCAGCAGGTTATAAACCCGCACTTATTGGTACAATTTCTTATCTCGTTTGTGAGGACGCTCGTCCGTCTGATAGAACGACACCCGATGCAATGCTCGTCCAATCCCTATTTGCTGATGCAGTAGATAGGGGTTGTGACAGCGTCGTTATGGAAATTTCCTCACATGCCCTGCACCAAAGACGCATGGGAACAACAAAATTTAATCGAGCTGTTTTTACAAATTTGACTCCGGAACATCTGGATTATCACATAACAATGAAGGCATATTATGAGGCGAAAAAACGTCTTTTTACGGATTATCTCGCGGATAACGGCCAGGCTATTGTTAATAAGGATTGCAGGTACGGTAAGTACTTGCTTGATGAGATAGACGCAGTGAGTTTCAGTATACAAGAATCTGCAGATATTGACGGGCGTCATTATCTAAGTGATTTAAGTGGTACTGAAATATTGCTCAATGGTACTCGTTACAGAACGCATCTTGTTGGTGCGTACAATGTGGCGAATACTATTGCGGCAATTGGCATTGCTAAATCTTTTGCCATATCTGATGATATAATCCAGCAGGCATTGTTTACATTTCCAGGTGTTCCGGGTCGTCTTCAAGCTGTGCCAAATAAAATATCGACACATATATTTATCGATTATGCGCACAGTAGCGATGCCATCGAAAATGTGTTGCGAGCAATTAAGCCGCTTTGTGAAAAGCGTTTGATATGTCTTTTCGGTTGCGGAGGCGACAGGGACAAATCGAAACGGCCGCTTATGGGGCGAAGCGCCTGCCACTATGCAGACAAGGTATATATCAGTTCAGATAACCCGCGAACAGAGGACCCTCAACGAATTATCGATGATATTCTTGAAGGAATTGACGGTGCAAAAAACGTGGAAATAGAGATCGACCGCCACCGTGCGATAGAGAAGGCCCTTTTTGAATTAAAAACCGGCGATACCTTGCTCGTGCTGGGAAAAGGGCATGAGGATTTTCAGGAAATAGACGGACAAAAACTAAAGTTTAATGATTTTGAAGAGTGTCGTGAATATTTAGAAAAATATTAAATGTTCACATTTTTTAAGTTGAATACTAAGCAGTTAAGGAGGGCAAAATGTTAGATAGTTCAAAGGTCGAGTTAATCGATAAGGCGATATATGATATATCTGTAAAAGGAGTTGAAATACAGGGCAGTATTTCAGAATTTTTGAAAAATTTCAAACTCAGTACACAGCAGTATCATGTACTTGTTATATTAAGAGAGTCGGGTACGGATGGCCTGCCTTCTTTAGAAATCTCCAAACGCCTGGTGAACAAACTGCCGGATATCACTCGCATTATTGACCGTATGGTGCACACAGGACTTGTACGACGAAACCGCTCAGCCGCAGATCGGCGAGTTGTAAATGTGAAAATTACCGACCATGGCAATCGCATATTGTCTGAAATTGAACCCCCAATACGAAATATAAAACGCCAATACTTTACAAAATTTGAAGAGGGTGAAATACAGGGGTTAATTAGTACGCTTCGATTAATCAAGGCAAATTAATTAGTCACTTAATAATTCAGGCAAGCAAGCCAATATTTAAAGTTGACAGAGTACTGGTTATTCAGTTGAGACAGAATTTTAAAAAAGCTGAAAATGGCCTGTTTTGGTATAGAGTAGATCTATCATAATTTTGGTTTTTTATGCCTGATAAAAATAAAATAATTATTGAGCGGTCCCCAAATCACTTGATTTACTGTGCGCTCTTTATTCTCTCTGTAATTTGCAGCAGCTGGCAACATACCCATCCCTATATTGTTATGTCTACCCTTGTTGTCTCAATCATTTTGTCATTCCTTGTCTATGTTCCCTTCAAAGAAAATCGCACACGCATATATACCCTATTGCAAATTATCATTGTTGGGTCTGGATTTTGCTGGATCATTTATAGACTGATGACACGAACTTCAGCAGATATTATTATCATTGAATTTTTCTGTTTTATCGGCATGGTCTTTCTCTTTTATGTCAATAAAAAGTTTTACGGTTACCTTTTTCTAATTTCAATTATTTTGATTGGTTATGGCGCCCTCGTTCCTTCTCGCTCGATTTTTGTTTATACATTTCCATTGGCAATTATTTTTTGTCTCTACCTCTTATATAAAAGTCGAATTGATGGACTTTCCACAACAACAAAATTTGCTGAAAAACAAAAAATTATTGACCGGCGAAATGTTCCTGTAATACTCGTACATTTCATATTGGTCATCTGTTTATGGGGTTTGATATTTAGCTTGATACCCATTAAGGGAACAAATGGTGGATATGGAATAGTAGGCAGTTCTATATCAAAATACTCACGACATAACCTTGCTCCAAAAATGGGTGATTGGTTGAAATCCAAATACACAGAATCGTCGCAAAATGGAATGTTGGAGATGGATGGCGAAAATCCCACATTCCAATCTGAAATGTCCGAAATGATCGTTTCCGGAGAAGAGGAAGGAATGTCCGCTGACGGGGATGGCGGCGGCCCCATCGGTAGAGATATGATTATGATTGTGGAATCGCCAGTAAAATTATATTGGCTGGGAAAATTGTATGATGAATATGACGGAACGAAATGGACATCTACGAAGGAGATGAATGAGCAAAGAATTAACCAACCCGGCAGTACCAGGCTGGATAGAATCAAGATCAATTATAAGATAAAAAAATGGGTTTCACCGACACTTTTTAGTGCCTATTTGCGGCAGCATTACTGGTTTGAAGTTCCTGAAAATATGACGAGTAGTTTTTATGGAGACCGTTTTAATAAAGATGTTCGGCTTCCTGGGTTACCTTATCGATATTCAAGGTTCACAATTTTAGGATCAAAAAATGATGAGATGAAACGCTGGTACGAAACAGTAGATGAAGAGCAATACCTGAAACTTCCCAAAGATATTTCCAAACGTCTAAAAAAGCGTGCCTACGAGCTGAGCTTAGGCAAAAAGACTCAACTTAAAAAGGCCTATGCTCTGCGGGATTATTTACGCACTCGTTTTAGTTACAGTCTGAAAACTAAACCAGTTCCCAAGAACAGGGAAACGGTCGATTACTTCGTTTTCGAAATGGACAAGGGGCATTGTGAGTACTTCGCGGCAGCACTTGCTGTAATGGCCCGTATCATAGGGCTTCCATCCCGTGTAGCGACAGGATATGCACCGGGAAATTATAATGTATTGCACAATTATTTTGAAGTGCATGAATACCATGCACATGCGTGGACACAGATTTTTATCAAAGACTACGGCTGGTTAACGATGGATGGTACACCGGCCAGCGCAGAACAGGTACAACCCAAGGCTACACCCTTTATTATTGGTAAACTTAGGGATCCATTTTCAGATGAGTGGCGCGTACGCACACCTGAAACGTCTAAAGAAACACAGACATTACTTAAAACTAAAAAGTATGATGTTGTGAAGCAACGTATTGATGGCGAAGCTGCAATAGCCTTGAGAAAGGACGGGAAAAAATACGGTGCACTTCGTACCACAATCATGTTAAATTGGAACATATTAAAACTTCATATGGGAGACAGAGTAAAAAACTTTCTAAGAAAATTCACTCGTATTCAAGTTTATTATGCAATTTTAATTTGCTGCTTTTGTCTTTTTTATATTTGGGTTCACCCCAGGCTCTACACATTATTTATGATAAAATACCGGCTTAGAAATTGCCAGACGCGCTTAAATAAGTTGTTGAAAATGCCTCGTGACCAGAAAGATGCTTTGGTGAAAGAGGCCTATTCAATTGTGCGACGCATACTCATAATTTGTCAATTGCCTATGGATGAAGAAGAGGATCTGCTTGATTATGCGACGAACTTGCATGAAGTCGATATTCACCTTCCTAAACATCTGCTAATTATATTTAATACCTATAATAATATAAAATACTCGAAGAACAGGCCGGGATCAAAGGATATAGACAAGGTCTGTGAAGCCGTTAAAGAGTCGATGGTCATATTGGTGCGATATTTTGTCACCAATAAAAAGCATATATTTTCAGTTGTGTCCGATAAGAGATTGATTGTTAAACCCAAACCGGCAACTGTTTAGTGTAAACCCTTCATTATGTAATTATATCCACGTAGGCCGCTTTGTTTATTCCTGATAAACACTTCAATTCACCCCCAAATTTTCAGTGGCTGATGCTGCAAAATTGCTCTTGCAGTAGATGGTTTTATGAACTATCCAGGCTAGAGTGTAAAAATATTATAGGTATTGGATGAATAAAATGACAGATCAGAAAAATGCATTAAGAAGAGGTATATGGTGGTTGCGGGATCCTGCAAATCCAGTATTGCCACCCGTTGCTGGAAGTGACTATGATTCCAATTGTTGCATGAACCCCTGGGTTGTTCGTATCGATGATGATTACCGGGTATATTATTCAGGCGCAGACGCAAAGGAAAAACGCAGGATTTGCATGGCCCAAGCACCGGTGGAAGATCCGGGAAACTTTGTTAGACATGGTGTCGTATTGGACCGAGGTGAAGATGGCGACTTTGATTATAGTTGGGCGGTTCTTCCACACGTGATTAAATTTCCAGACAAGTGGCATCTGTATTACAGTGGAAACTGTGGCTACGGCGAGGGCTTAAGTTCATTTCCTGGCCTAGGGGTCGCGTTCTCGGATGACGGAATAAATTTTGAAAAATACGAGAAT
>JABSQK010000298.1 GCA_013215875.1 Lentisphaeria bacterium | reverse complement strand
TCTTATTTCTACTTTCCGGCATTGCTTTCCGGCCGATGTATTACAGCTACTGTCTGTCCGGCAAAACAGTCAATATTATGGTTTATTGTGACAGTTCTGCGTTTATAGATGATCCATCAGTGAAAGTATTTGCGATGTATGACAAGCTGGCCTTAAATCCTGTTGCCCGTGCGTTTGGGCTCTACCAAAACCGGCCAACAGAAGAGGTCAATCAATTTCATATGGTTGAAGCTAAAAATATTGATATTGGATCTTATTATGTAAAACTCAGTGATGTACCTCAAGGTCCAGTGTATCGCATTCTCATTTCTCGTGAGGGACAAAATTTCTACGCGAAGGTGACTGACCGTATTCCCAAAAACAATACCTTGTATGTGCACTTAAAGTAGGACAATTCATGACTAAATATATTATTTCATTTATTATTATTTTTTCCGGCTATTCAGCAGGCGGCGAATTAAATTTTTCAAAAAAGAAGTATAAGATGCTGGACCAATTCGAGGAGCATTCCCTGCGCAAGGCAGATACAATGTTTGCTACGCGAGGTGGATTTGATCCTGCGTCGAAATTGTATGATGCTTTTATTATTGAGTTTCCTAAGTCTGAAGCGCTGTCTTACGCACTATACAGAAAAGCCCGCTGTTTGCAGCAATCGAATAAGCGACTTAAGGCGATTAATGAATACAATGAGATTTTAGATTATTTTCCAAATGATATTGCCTTTGCAGCCGGGGCCCTTTTTCAAATAGGCCAATGCAGCTGGGACAATCAAGACTATACCAAAGCCATGAAAGCCTGGGCTGAAATGGTGCAGGATACCGATTACCGCAAGCATCCATTTGCCGGACAAGCATTGAAGCGCCTGGCGGATAACATGATGAAGCTGAAAAAATATGACAAGGCTGTGCAATATTACTCCGAAATTATC
The DNA here is from genome assembly GCA_013215875.1 of Lentisphaeria bacterium. Classification (GTDB taxonomy): domain Bacteria; phylum Verrucomicrobiota; class Lentisphaeria; order JABSQK01; family JABSQK01; genus JABSQK01. The sequence continues at coordinate 9,638 of JABSQK010000298.1, read as the reverse complement.
TTTAGTAAGACCTTCCGCAAAAATACCCCTCATGGTGTTTTGAATAGCGCCATCGCAAATATTATCTATCACAATGTTCGCCGTAAACCCAAGATGCAAAAGTATATGGAATACTACAAAAAGGCTAAAGGCGTCGGAGCAACACCATGGGGTATTCCCCAAAAAAACCTGGAAAATGATCCCACCTACCTGAGCAATTTGCGCGCGCATGTTTGGCGCTATGGCGGATTCCAACAACATGAAAAAGGGAATAGAGCAAGCTATTACGGTTACTGGTACAAGAAATTAAAACCCCTTCGTACAAAAGATACTTTTTACCAGCTCGATGTGGCAAAAATGGGCTTTAGCATTAAGTACAATAAGATCAATTATTTTGCAGATGTAAACAAGATCTTTAAACGGAACTACGATAAAAAACACCACAATGATTATGTCATTTCTTTTTTCCCTGCCTTAAAGGGCAATGCTATGTTAATCATGGAATACTTTAAAAAGATACAGTTCAACAACCTGTCGCTTAATCAGAATGTAAAACTCATCCGTATATTGTTAAAAGTGGGTGCGAAAAAAGAGGTCGAGTTATCAGTCAGTAAATTAAAAGCAGAAAAGTTGAGCGCGTCTGTCCTTAACAGTCTTGTTTTTTCAATCTGGAATTCGAATGCAACACTCGCCAAGAACCTGATGCACAGGGGACGGCTAAAACGGTTTACAGATGTCGAAATAAATTCTTTTGCCAGCTCCTTGTGGACGAGAGATCCTAGGATGGTTGAGCAATTGTATTCGATGATGAAGGACCAGGATTACGCCAACTTTCAGCGACTGGGTTACCTGGCCTCTCAGGGAAAGATTAAAGAGGCAATTGCGCTGGGCAAGAAATTGACTAATCTCGAAAAATATGCCAATGAAACCTGGTGGATTTTGGCAAAGTTGCATGATGGTGCCCGACAATATCCGCAAGCAATTAAGGCCTATATCATGGCCGACCGAGCACCGGCAAGTCTCTATCTTGTCGCTGAATGCTATTTCAATAACGGGACCCTTTCAAAATGCATAGGGCAATTACAGGAGATTGAGAACTTTTTCAAACCCCAGGCCCCAAATGCAGCCTATACCATTTCGCGCTATTACAGACGGGCGAACGATAGAAAGCGCGAGGTCGCAGCATTGAGAAAAGTGATTAAAGCATACCCAAAAACTGGACAAGCCAGTAGTGCCCATGTACGTCTTGAAGAACTGGGAGTTAAATCTGGCGGAGGATTTGTCCACTAAATCTTACTAAATCGAGGAATTACTATGAAAAAATATCTGATATATCTCATCACACTGATTGTTGCAACACAGACATTAACTGCTGCAAGGGAAGCCAAAGGCGTACGCAAAGGAAAAGACCGGACGGATCTATCTGTAAGTCGTCTGTTGAAGTCAGCAAATGCATTTATTGAATCAGGCCAGGAAGAGAAGGGCTTGAAAATGTTGCAGAACATTGTCGATAATTACCCAAAGTCGCCTTTGAAGTATAATGCTTACCTGGCTATGGGACGTTTTTATGTGAGCGATCACAAGGAGCCTGAAGGATTACGTGCATTAAAGAAAATACAGGAACTAAAAAAACTGGGTGAAGATCTGAAGGATGAAAAACTTGAGATTTATCTCGAGAGCCTGTACATCTCAGGAATTGCCTATTTTAATACCCGCATGTATACATCTGCATTTCCTGCATTACGGAAAATTACCAAAAACTATCCAAATACTGTCTGGGCAAACCAGTCTTATTACTACATAGGTATGTGTCATTTTCGCATGGAAAACTGGACAAAATGCATCGAAAATCTGGCCCTGGTTGGAACCTTCGTCGATGTTAACAGTGCGACTATTAAGTACATCGAGGCCGGTCAGCGCTTTTACCTGAAGGTTTCTGATACGGATTTGCCTATCATGCGCCGCTTGGGAAAACTTGTCAAAGTGGAAATCAAGACCAAAACAGGCGACCGGGAGACGATCATTCTTGTACCGCTGAATTCCAAGGGCGATATTTATATTGGCTCGATTCCTACCAAGATTGGCAAAGTGGAAGCCAAGTCGATAAACGACAAAATATTACAGGTGCTTGGTGGTGAAGAAATTTCCGTTAGTTATGTCGATGGCAATACCTTTGAAGGTGCGAAAGATGTACCACGCAGTGTAAGCACCAGGGTGGTCTCTACAGGAAGAGCGGGTTTTACCCTGGGAACCTGGGAAGGTATTGCTGGTGCAGCATATCTCGAACAGCCCGTGCATATAAGTGTATATGATGCGGATTTGGATGTTACTGATGGCGCCGACAAGGTAACCGTTCAGCTTATTAGCCGCTATAAGGAAGAACAAGACGAAGATGTTGCAGAGAGTGTAGGTGTTGATATTAGCAAACTTCTTCAAGAAGGTATTGAAGAAACATGGGTTGTGCGCGACACAGTAACAATTGAACTCACGGAGCTTGATATTGAAAAAGCCAAAACAATTCACAGTGGGCAGTTCATAAAAAAATTCATAATAACTACCGCAAAAGATGGTGAAATTGATAAAACAGATAAGAAACTTGAGTGCCGGGAAAGAGATGAGCTGATTATCAGATATGTCGATTCTCTGCATATTGGTGGCCTGTTTGACCGTACTGTGACCTCCAAAATAATTGTGGCTGGCGAAATTGACGCGCGTCCCAAAATCATCCAGAATGTCGTTACAGATCCTTTAATTAAGGCACAGAAAAATCTTGTAGAAGGTGAAGCGTATTATGAATTATCAACAATTTTTCGCGACATGGGTTTAATCAAAGGCTGCAAAGAGAAAGGTGATGAAGCAATTGGTCGTATGAATAAGGTAATTAGTCTTGCCAAATTAATTCCTGAAAAGCATTTACAACGGGCCTATCAAATACGCTGGGAAACGCAAATGGTAAAGGAAGAATACAAAGAGGCGATTGCGACCTGCCAAGAATTTAATAAACTGTTTCCTGATTCCCCATTGGTGGATAAGGCACTCGTTCAAATTGCCTTGATACATATGGCCCATAAGAATTTTGGCCAGGCCCAATCGATCTTCAAACAAATTCTGGCCTTGCAGGAATCCATGATTAAAGCGGAAGCCCAATTTCGCATTGCAGAATGTATTGAGCTCGCAGCAGCAGAAAAAAAGAATCCAAAAGGAAAAGTATCCTCTGCAGCCATACCGGCCTATCAGCGGGTTTCTGAAAAATACCCGGATAGTAAATTTGCCGGACAGGCACTGAAAAAGCAAATTGATTATTATTATAAAACGAAGGATTATACCTCTGCAGATGAATTACTTGAAACCATATTCGATGAGCATCCGGATGCCAAGTTTCTTGACAGTATGTTAATCAAATGGGTATTGGTTGCCTATAAAATGAGCAACTTCAGCAAAGCACACGAAAAGTGTTCAATGCTGTTGTTTCAATACCCGGAAAGTCCCTATGCCAGGAAAGCCTTAAAGATTCTGCCGAAACTGGAGAAAAAATTGGGAATAAATCAGGAGAAGAAAGATGAAGAATAAAAATATTTTTATGAAACGTTTATTAACAGTTTGTCTGATAATTGCCTTTCAGTGTAGCTATGCACAAGAAGAGAAAAAGGAAGATTCGCCCGAAGTAAAAGAAATTAAAGCACTCATGACCAGGGTGCAAGCCAAGGATCCGACTATAGAAGAAAAAGACATGATCAAGATGTTGAGAATGTCCATGCGACTGGGTCGTCCCCATAGCGCCAGTCAATCGATTAAAATCTACATGAAATCAAATCAGGATTTATCCAAGGAATTGTTCCTTTATTCAGCTGAAGTCGCAGAGCTTGCGGGTGATTTACTAATTGCCGTTTCACGTTATAAGGCCTATCTAAACACGGCGACAGGCGAAGCGGGTTCAAATGCTGCAGCACGCATGTATCATATTATGATTTATTACATCTCAAGTCATGAAGATGCCTATGATTTCTGGAAGAAAAATTACAGTTCCTTCCGTGAATCGAGAAATGCCCGTAAGTATGACCATTTCTTTATAAAGTTCGCTATAAAATCTGAGGACTACCCGACAGCCATCAGTACGCTTAAGGACTTTATATCACAAGCAGATGCCAAAGATAAAAACCTCTATTACAAGCATGTAATAAGCTTAACTCATACCTTGCTTAATACCCAAAAAGGTAAAGGAAAGATTAAGTTGGGCTATGCGGCTAAATTAGCTGAGCTTGCAGCACTCATGCCAAATGACTGGCGCAAGGATTTTGTCAATCTCAGTGTTAGCTATATGAAATTTGCCAAGGGGTATAAAAAAGGAAAAAAGGGCGGCCATGCGAAAGATTTCACCCCCGTGCTGAATCAAGCAAAACAATGGTTCAACAAGCAGCCTAGTCTTGTTACAGCTAGAAAAGTCTATGAGGTCTTTTCTCCGGCAAATAACCACACCATATGGCGCCAGGGAGAAATAGAAAAACGCAAATTCTTTCATCACGTCTGGGACCGAACAGATGAATATGGTAAACAGGTGATGATGAGGAATATCATCGGTAATACCAGTCGCATATTAGAAAACTATTGGCACAAAGATCTAAATAAATATAAGTGGCTGGCAGATAGTTTTAATGCCAGTCAAGCTGCAAGTTTTTTAAAGACACAAAATTTAGGCAGCATTCGTTCAATCGCCCGTAAACGGTATGACAACTATCTTGGAATAATGACCCAGGGAATTGCAGTGAGCAGCAATCCCATACAAGCATTCGATGCCATGATGGTTAATGGCGGCTACAAATGGAGCCCCAATACAGTTTACCAGGTGATATATCAGTACCCCTGGTTTGAGGCGCATCAAAAAGCCCATAAGAGGAAAGATCTTAAATACTTTTTAATTAAACATTACTGGTTAAAATACCATACTAAAAGCTCAGCAGCGTTGCTTGATGTGACTGCAACAAGTAAATACATGAAGTATATGTGGGACCAGCGTAAAGGTGACTATGCGGAAATGAACGGGATAATATCTGCATTAAATTGGGTGCCATATAGCACGACAGACCGCGATCGCGTATTTGGTGTGATTAAAAAGGATTTCGACCGATGGAAACTGGGCGCATCAAAAAAAGCAGATTATCTACAAAAGAAAGCAAAGAAAACGCCGAAAGAAATGGCGGACTTGAGACGATCCACAGCGTCAGTTCAGAGTATTCCTAAATTGAATTCACTTTTGAAACGAATTATTATCCAGAGCATATATAAGAAGAGTGCTGCACCGAATAGTGAAACGAATCTAGCGAGAAACTTGCATTTAGCAATAAAAACAAAAGATGCAGCTAAGGTAGAGAAAGCGGCTGGGGATTTATATAATGCAGTCAAAGGCGGCAAAACAGCATTCCGTTATTCAACAGTTCGCTGGGCTACAAGATACGGTTCATTTAATCACCAGATAAAATTGCTTAACAACGAAATTACCAGATTGAAGTCGAATGTTAAAGATGACAGTGGTGTGAATGCTGTGCTGGCGGGTATGAAAGATAAAAGTGCCGATTGGCCCACACGTGTTCGCAGTGGCAAAAAGGATCAAGCCAAAAAGGTTAATACAGCATTAACAGATGGTCTTAGAGCCTGCATGGCGAAAGGGTCTTTTCACACAAGCATGTTCTACTGGATATTCAGTACCACGCGTGGTAGTGGCTGGAATGAAAGCGGCAGCATGGCAAACGCTATTGGTGCAGAAGTCATAAAAGGAGACTGGTTTACAAAAGCAAATTCTCGGCCCATTCATGGGGGGCAGTCCTACTCTGTAAATTACTTAAGACTCACTCGTGAATATCTTCCCGGATTACGTAATCAATTCCCTGCCAGTTACTTCGACGATATGTTCATTAAAGAATCCGCCTGCGGTTACCTCAGCCCTGACTATTGGCTATATGGCAAAGATGAAAATGGTAAAATTGCCCGATTGGTTGTCAGCATACGCAGTAAAGGACAATACCCATTTGTATCTGATTCACGCTGGAACGAGGTTGACGTTCGCGGTGGAGCAAAAGTGATGAACGCCTTTTATAAACAGCAATATGATGCTGGAAAAGGGTTGAATCTTGCAGCTTTGGGTTGGAACAAATTACGCTATCAAGACTTGAATTCCAGCACCTATAAAAAAGGCCGTGCAGACTATTTCAAGGCATTGGATACCTATGTATATAGTGCCGGGAAACATCAGGATGTTTTCAGTGCGCCAAGCTTAAGTCCCATTTATAAAATTAACCCAAAGAACCTCACAAAAGACGAACTGGAAAGCATTGTTCGAATGATTAAAGGACCGATGGACTTTAACCGCAATCGTCGCGATTATCGTGGCCTTTGGTCCTATATGGCAGCACTCAAGCACATACAGTTTGGCTTAACGAAGGCAAAACGCCATGCCGATCTCTTGCGCACCATGCCTACACTTTGGCGAATCCTCATTGGGATTAATGAAGGTGGTAAGCGTGATATTCTTTTCAATTTGATGGCCACTGCGATAGAGAACTTTTCAAAAAATGGTAATATTGAGATGGCTGTAGCGATCAGTAATTCCGGCGTACTCATTTTAAGAGGCAGTGTATCTTCCAGATTGAAAAATGCCTTTAATGCGGCAAAATCACAAGCGATTAATGATTTGGGAGAAATTCCCGTACCAAATACGGACCCGCGCTACAAACTCTATCTCTCCCAACGTTCATACATCTCCGGCAATAAGAGCGGTGCCTGGACACATTTTCTGGAGGCAGAAGAAATTTTGACAAAGACATTTAAAGAATTCGACCTTGAATATTTAACTTGGATTGTCAGACATTATAGTAAATTGGGGGAATATGAAAAAGCCACCGCCCTAGCACGGCTGTTTGTTCAGTGGGTTGAACTGGAGGGTAAAAACTTTGGTCCGATTCAACGCGGTATGGTATTCCTTTCATTGGCGGATATCTCATTTGAAAAAGAAGATTACCCAGTGGCCCGGGCCCGTTATGAATCCATTCGTACAGCGCCGGAGTTTAAGGACTCAATCATACGCTTTAGAGCTGCACTTCGTACTGCAGAAGTGGACCGCAAAACCGCTGCCTACGACCAGGCCCAATCAATCCTAATGAAATTGATGGTCCGTCCGGAAAGAGAAATACAAGTCGGAGCTCTTTATCAATTAGTACTTCTAAATATGGAACCCAAAAACGAAGACTTTAAGGAAGCCTTAAAGATCGTCGATAAAGTCTTATTGCTTGAGCCGGATCATGATGATGCACTCATTCAAAAGGCAAAGATTAACCTGGCTTTGAAAAAGCTCGAGCATGTACTTTCAATCGAAATTGGACCAGGAATGGCTAAACGAGTGATCGTACCAGGCCGGCTGCTAACAGTGAAACTAGAAGATAAAAACCTGGCAATTATTGGCGCCAGCACAAGTATTGAAATTCGTGCCTGGACAAGCTCTGGAGATGAAGAATTTTTCAATCTTTACCCATGGGCAGATTCTAAGACTGTTTTTAAGGGAAACCTTGCCACAGTTCTGGGTGCACCAAATAAGAAAGACAATGTTCTGCAACTTCTTGGAGACGATGAAGTTCACTATGATTTCTCTGAGGAATTTAAGAAAAGAAATAACATTGTATCTGCTCAAACCATTACTCTGAGAGTCAAGACCGATTCTACCTTAGAAGCATCTGCAAGCCGCATTTTGACTGAAGAGGAAAAGGAAGATCAAAAAATTCGTAAAATGCTTCAGAGCGATCGCGAACTTTTAACCGTTCAAACCATTCGCAAAAGTGCAGAAGTACGGCCTGGTAACAATATCTTTATCAGAGTCAATGACCCGGACAGATCGACAACAATAAAGCAGGATGCTATTAATGTCACAATTAGTACGTCTTCCGGAGATGAAATTAACCGCTCGGTAATGTTTGAAACAAAGGGTGCCTCAGGTATTTTTGAAAATATTGTTAAAACTGCCAAAGCGCAGGCTGTCGCTTATGCATCAGATAGTGGCGATGGGCGTCTGGCAAACTTTGTCATCTCAAAAAAGAAATACCCTGCCTGGGTGGGACATCCTGATGGCAGCAAACCCAAAATGTTCTGGGTGGATATGAATGATAATGTGCCGCTCGATAAAATGACGATGATTTCAAATGAACCGGGCCACAAGCTGAAAGATTTTATGATTCAAAGTTCTCTGGATAATAAAAACTTTCATACACTGGGTGTATGGCCTGCTGGTAGTTTTAAGCATTGGAATGGTCGCCTGGAATTGGAAATTACAAAAGCACCTGTTCGAAATAATCGGGCCGACAGTTTTAGTGATGATGACTATTTGGACTGGCGTTATAAAGTACATGGCTTCAAAAAAGCAACGCTGCCGCGCAAGGAGTATAAATTTAAGTTAAACCGTGAACTGTTCACCAGCTCGCTCAGCGCTTTGGACCTTGGCCGCGGAGGAAAATACATCGCTCGTTTACGTGGTGCGCTCTACATGTCCAAACGCCAAACACGCATCTTTACCATGAAGCATTCCGATATCTTTGCCAGCGATGATTTTACTATGAACATGATGATCGATGGTGAAGAGGTTTATAGTATTGGTGGTGGAGGCGGTGCCCGGAGCCGTGAAGATGAAGATGCCATTAAACAAAAAAATACCTTTCGTGCCTCACTGGAAAAAGGTGTTCACCTTGTTGAGCTGTGGATTACAGCTGATGTAAATAAGGAATTTGCTTTTGAAATGTTAATCAATACCAAGACAGATCCATTTGTCGGAAAAATTCCCAAAGGCATGTATGATATAAACAAGCATCCTGAGATTAAAAATATCCTCGGTATAGAGCCTGCAATTATTACTGCTACTGCTGGCGATACAGCATTTAATGTGAAGTTTGGCAAGCGATCCAATGCACGTGTTGTACGTGTGGTGATTATGGATTATGAAGGCCAGGCCCCTGCTATAAATAAAATTAATTTGGTAAATCGTAAGGGCGAAGTGGTATTGCCGACACCTACGGACTTCCAGGAACTCAAGAAAAATGATACCCTGGAAATTATTGCAGGCGATAAAGTTACCATCAAATATACGGACCCAAAAGTTTTGTCTGACGATAAAAAGGAACAAGAAGTCTATCTCAATGTATCTTATTACAATGCAAACTTGTCTGCGAGCTTTATTGAATATGTCTCTCGCGGAAGCCTGCAAACACCATTTTATGTGCCCATTGTACGCTTCAAAGTGGGTGAGCCAATTGTAATATTTATTCAAGATGCCGATGCGGATACGACGCCTAAAGCAGACCAGGTCACCGTGGAAGTCAGTGTCGGTGGTAAGAAACCTGTGACTATAAAAGCCCTGGAAACAGCGCCCCAGTCAGGTTCGTTTACAGCGAAAATATTTCCAATTGAGCCAATTGAAGGTGAGTCCAAGCGCGTTGAAGATATTCAAATCGCCGAAGATGACAATATACTAATCACCTATTTAGATAAAGAAAATACCGATCCCGGTATACCCTGGCTGCGCAAGAGCAAAGTGACCCAGGTTTACTGGCAGGATCCGGAGATCCGTGGTTACAGTGTGAAAGTTAAATTGATTGAGCCGGAAATTCAGCCAAAGAAAGACGGTG
>JABSQK010000297.1 GCA_013215875.1 Lentisphaeria bacterium | reverse complement strand
TCCCGCCGTGAACTTCTCGAAGAAGAAAAAGCAAAAGTTCGTGGCGAGATCATGGTTGAGATTCAACCCGGACAAGTTCGCAAGGGTATCGTAAAGAATATCACCGATTTTGGTGCATTTGTTGACCTTCACGGTATCGATGGCTTAATACATATCACTGACATGTCCTGGGGACGTATTTCTCATCCATCTGAAATGCTTGAAGTTGGCCAGGAAGTAGATGCCGTAATCCTTGAAGTGGATAACGAAAAACAGCGTGTATCACTGGGATTAAAGCAGAAAAGCGAAGACCCATGGCAGGATGTTGAAAAACGGTTTCCAATTGGAACAAAAATTACCGGTAATGTTGTAAACGTGATGCCTTATGGTGCGTTTGTTGAAATTGAAGAGGGCGTTGAAGGCTTAATCCATGTTTCTGAAATGTCCTGGACAAAACGTGTAAGCAAAGCAAGCGAAGTACTCGAAGTGAGTCAGGAAATCGAAGCAATTGTACTCGATATACAACGTGACCAAAAGAAAATCTCACTAGGTCTGCGCCAAACACAGAATAATCCATGGGAAATTGCCGCTCAGAAATACCCAATTGGTTCTAAAGTTTCCGGTAAGGTTCGCAATATGACTTCTTACGGGGCATTCATTGAAATTGAGCCCGATATCGACGGCATGGTACATGTCTCTGATATGTCATGGACACGCAAAATTAATAACCCGGCAGAACTTTTGAAAAAAGGTGATGATGTAGAAGCGATTGTTCTTGAAATAGATTCAGAACAACAACGTATATCTCTGGGTGTTAAACAAATGTTTGAAGACCCATGGGCAAGTATAGAGAAGTACTATAAAATTGGCGATGATGTTTCCGGTAAGGTGACTAAGATTACCAATTTTGGCGCCTTCGTTGAGCTTGATCAAGGAATTGACGGGTTGATTCACGTATCACAATTGAGTGACGAACGTGTTGGCAAAGTTAAAGATGTTATTAAAATCGAAGATGAAGTTACCGCTAAGGTTATAAAGATTGATGAAGAAGAGCGCAGAATTGGTTTAAGTATGAAAACCAATATTGATGAAAATGCTGCCAATATCAACCTGAAACCCGGTGAAGACATGGTCGATATGGGTGACATTTTTGATTCGGCAATTGAAGCCAGTAAGGATGAGCCCGTTGATGAAAATCCTGGTGATGATACTAAGGAAGTAGAAGAAGAATAAAATTTCAAGAAAAAGGTGGTTTTTATGTTGACAAAATGGACTTGTCGCTTATAATTACTGCTTTTTTCCGCTCTTCCCCTGCCCACGTAGCTCAGTGGTAGAGCGCATCCTTGGTAAGGATGAGGTCACCAGTTCAAATCTGGTCGTGGGCTCCAAGAGAGCTTTGTAGATAAGAGAAGAAGAAGATTTTTTTTGAACCGCCTGCAAGTTGCAGGCAAGAACATTAACTAATTAAAATAAGAAGAGTGTGGCTAATGGCTAAAGAACAATTCGTACGTACGAAACCACATGCAAACATTGGTACTATCGGTCATGTTGACCATGGTAAAACAACCTTGACTGCAGCAATCACAATGACCATGAACAAAAAGTATGGCGGCGGAGAAGCAATGTCTTATGAAGACATTGATAACGCACCAGAAGAAAAAGCGCGTGGCATAACTATAAATACAACCCATGTTGAGTATGAGTCTGAAAAACGTCATTATGCTCACGTCGATTGTCCCGGACATCAAGATTATATCAAAAATATGATCACTGGTGCGGCTCAAATGGATGGTGCAATTCTAGTAGTTGCAGCAACAGATGGACCCATGGCACAGACTAAAGAGCATATCTTACTTGCTCGTCAGGTCGGTGTTCCAGCGATGGTTGTATTCGTAAACAAAGTAGACCAGATGGAAGGCGAAGAAGAACTTCTTGAGTTGGTTGAAATGGATATTCGCGAAAAGCTCAACGACTATGAGTTTGATGGCGATAACTGCCCAATCGTTTTTGGCTCTGCTCTTCAAGCAGTAGAAGCTGAAGGCGATCCGGATGCAGATGCTACCAAAGCAATCTTTGAATTAATGGATGCTGTAGACAGTTACATTCCAGATCCTAAACGCGACATTGAAAAGGCATTCCTAATGCCTATTGAAGACGTGTTCTCAATTGAAGGTCGTGGTACTGTTGTTACAGGTCTGATTGAAACAGGTGTTATTGAAACAGGTAATGATGTTGAAATCATCGGTATTAAAGATACAGAAAAAACAACGATTACTGGTGTTGAAATGTTCCGCAAGATTTTAAATCGCGGTGAAGCTGGAGATAACGTTGGTTGTCTGCTTCGTGGTACTGATAAAGATTCTGTACAGCGCGGACAAGTTCTCGCTGCTCCTGGATCTATCAAGCCACATACCAAATTCAATTGCGAAGTTTATATTTTGAGCAAAGAAGAAGGTGGTCGTAGCACAATCTTTAAGACTGGCTATCGTCCTCAGTTCTATTTCCGTACGACTGATATCACTGGTGAAGTAACACTTCCCGACGGAAAAGAAATGGTAATGCCAGGAGACAATGTAAGTCTGGTTGTAGAGCTAATCGCACCAATCGCGATGAGCGAAAACCTACAGTTCGCTATCCGTGAAGGTGGCCGTACTGTTGGTGCCGGCCAGGTTACCAGCATCATCGAATAGGGCATTTTTTGCTAAAAGAAGTTTGACGATTTACCGGGTAAATTAAACGACCCGGTAAATTTTATTTTTTAGCTACTACCCTAATAAAACAGGTGGGTAGCTCAGTTGGTAGAGCTACGGTCTCCAAAACCGTAGGTCGCAGGTTCGATCCCTGTCCCACCTGCCAAGCTAGATATGTAACAGGAAGTAAGAATGAGTAAAGTAGAACAGATAAAGCAGTATACGAGAGAAACGTTAGAGGAAGTCAGAAAATGTACCTGGCCAAATCGCCCGGAACTGATTCGGCAGACGATTTTGGTTTTAGCATCGACATTTCTTCTCGCTGGCTTTATTTACATGTCTACTCGAACTAGTTCGAAAATAATTATGTGGATTTTGGAGCTGCCTAAATAGGCAGATTTTATTATGAGCGAAGATATAAAAGACGAAAAAAAAGAAGAACTTGAAGTAGTCGAGGAACGTGAAAAGCTTGTTGAAGACCGCGGCGAATGGTTCTTTGTTCAGACACTTTCTGGCCATGAAATGAAAGCCAAAAAGAGTATTGATAAACGCATGGTTCTGGAAAACGTTCACGACAGGCTCTATCAGGTCGTAATTCCAATGGAAACACGGACTGAAATTAAACAGGGCGAAAAGAAAATTGTCAAGAAAAAGTATTTTCCAGGTTACATTTTGATCATTGCAGATCTTTATAAGGAAGGTCGCCAAATGGATGAGCGCTTATGGAGTTTTATTAAAGAAACCCCAGGTGTAACAGGATTTATAAATGACCAACCATTTCCATTAAGCAATGAAGAAATGCTGAATATTAAAGATATGATGCGTGAAGATGCTGAAACAGAGCGTCCGAAAATTGATTTCGTTGTGGGTGAAATGGTTAAAGTTAAAGAGGGCGCTTTCGAAAATTTCGAAGGTAAGATTGAAGAGATCGATCACGATCATGGAAAACTCAAACTGTCAGTCAGTATCTTTGGAAGAAGTACACCTGTAGAATTAGGCTACTGGCAGGTCGAGAGAGAATAGTTAATTTAAGGTATGAGATAAAAAATGGCTAAAAAAGTTACAGGTCAGATACGTTTACAGATTCCAGCTGGACAGGCAAATCCTGCGCCTCCTGTGGGCCCTGCATTGGGACAGGCGGGTATTAACATTATGGAATTTTGTAAAGCATATAATGCAAAGACACAACAGGATGCCGGGACCATTATTCCCGTTATCATCACTGTATATCAGGATAGATCTTTTACATTTGTTACAAAGTCACCTCCAGCTGCGGTTCTTTTGAAGAAAGCTGCTGGTCTTGCTGCTGGTGCAAATGACCCCGGTCGCGAAACAGTAGGTAGTGTAACGAATGATCAATTAAAAGAAATTGCACAAGTAAAAATGAAGGATTTAAACGCCCACGATATCGATCAGGCCGCAAAAATTATTGCCGGTACCGCTCGTAGTATGGGAATAGAGGTGATTTAATGGCTAAAAGAGGCAAAGCATATCTTAAGAAACTTGAGTCCGTAGATGTTGAGAAACTATATACCATGGACGAGGCAGTCGCTCTTCTAAAAGAGATGCCAAAGACAAAGTTTGATGAATCTGTAGAAGTGGCAATTCGTCTGGGTGTTGATACACGTAAAAATGACCAAAATGTTCGTGGTACTGTGGCATTGCCAAATGGTACTGGTAAAGATGTATGTGTTGTGGTAATCGCCGATGGTGAAGCTGCAGAAGCAGCTCGTGCCGCAGAGGCAGACCATGTAGGTTTTGAAGATATCATGGAAAAAATCGAAGGTGGATGGCTGGATTTCGACATTGTCATTGCGACTCCTTCTACCATGCAAAAACTGCGTAAACTTGCTCGTATTTTGGGACCACGTGGCTTAATGCCCAATCCCAAAAGCGGAACATTAACAGAAGATACAGGCGCTGCCGTTAAATCCGCAAAAGCGGGTCGGGTGGAATTCCGCGCTGACAAATTTGGTATTACTCATGTTCCGGTTGGTAGAGTCTCATTTGAGGCATCTGCACTTGTTGAAAATACAGACGCAGTATTCCAATCAATTCTCAGAGCAAAGCCTGCTTCAACCAAAGGAGACTATCTCCTTGGATGTTCAATAAGCTCGACAATGAGCCCTGGAATAAAATTAGATCTGAAGCAGATCGTAAGGAAGTAATCATGAGCAATGAAAAAAGACGTATTGAAAAAGTTGTACTGAATGAATATGTGGGCGAGATCTTTAAGGGCAACGCATTCATATATCTTGTAAGCTACAAAGGCTTATCTGTAGCGGCAATGAACGACTTGCGCGCAAAGCTTTATGAAATAGATGCAAGAGTGCTCATTCTTAAAAATACATTCATTAAGCTTGGCCTGGCAGCTGCTGAAATTGAGTTACCTGAGGACTTTAGTCTGACAGGTGATACAGCAATTGTTTATGGTGAGGCTGTGGACCCGTGTCCTGCTGCGAAAGCTTTGAAAGCGTACTCAAAAGAAAACGAAGAACTTTCATTTAAAGGCGGGGTGGTCGAAGGAAAATTTCAGACTGCTACGGGTGTAGAAGAACTGGCAGATTTGCCACCGAAAGAAGTACTTCTTTCACAATTACTGGGTGTCATGAAAGCACCTGGTACAAAACTGGTTCGAGTATTGTCAAACCGCAAAAGCAGTTTGGTCTGGGTACTTGAGAATTTAGCAAACAAACTTGAAAATAAATAATAAATCCTTAAGGAGGATTAATAATGGCTGAAGCTACATTAGACAAGGAGAAAGTAATCTCCTACATAGAAAACCTCACACTACTTGAAGTAAAAGAACTTGTAGATGATCTTAAAGAACGCCTCGGTGTTGATGATGCACCTGTTGGTGGTGGCATGATGATGGCTGCACCTGCCGCTGATGCTGGCGCTGCTGCTGAAGAGCAAACTGAATTCGACGTTATTCTTGAAAGCTTCGGCGAAAAGAAGATCGGCGTTATCAAAGAAGTTCGTGCTATCACTGGTGTTGGACTTAAAGATGCTAAAGATCTTGTTGAAAGTGCTCCTAAAGCAATTAAGGAAGCAGTCAGCAAAGAAGAAGCAGAAGAGATTAAAGGCAAACTTGAAGGCGCTGGCGCAACAGTTTCTCTTAAGTAATTGAGCCGAATTTATAGTAGTAATACTACTCAATTTTTAGCGGAGACGAACGGGAAATGATCCACCCGTTCGTCTCTGTTTTTTGAGTACTTAGAGCATTTATTTACGTATTTTAGGACCTACCTCCAAAGGGAGACAAGAATGGCATTAGAACGCAGGAATTACGGTAAGCTTAAGGAAGTACTGGAAATTCCAGACTTAATTGACGTACAATTAAAATCATACAACCAATTTCTACAGCGATATGTAGACCCTGAAAAGCGCGAAGACACAGGCTTACAGGAAGTATTTAAAGAAATTTTTCCAATCGAGAGCTTTGATAAATCGTGCGAAATTGATTACGTTTCCTATGAAATAGGCGAGCCTAAATCAAATAAAGTAGACTGTATCCGCACAAGCAAATCCTATGGTGTTTCACTACACATGAACCTTAGAGTGGAAAACCGCACCAAAAAAGAAACTAAGATTGAGCGTGTATTCCTCGGCGATATGCCACTGATGACCGATAGTGGTACATTTATTATCAATGGCGCAGAGCGTGTAATTATCAGCCAGTTGCATCGTTCGCCAGGTATTTGTTTTGAAACAGATCGTCACACAAGTGGACGCATCCTTTATTCGTTCCGTGTCATTCCGGATCGTGGATCATGGATGGATGTTCAATTTGACATCAATGACCTAATCTTTATTTTCTTAGACCGCCGCCGTCGTCGTCGTAAATTCCTTGTCAGCACATTCCTGCGTGCCTTAGGCCATAGTACGACGAAAGAACTACTTGATGTAATGTACGGTGTCGAGAAAATGAAAGTGAGCAAACTCTCTAAGATGTCTGAAGAAGAGTTGGCTCAATACTATCTTGCAGAAACAATTGTTGATGAAGATGGTGACCCGCTGGAAGACGAAAAAGGAAATGATGTTGGCCGCGAATTGGAACAGCTCTCATCAGATCTTGTCTCCATTGCTAAAGACGAGCTCAAAATAAAAGAACTTGAAGTATCATATGTCGGTGAACTTGATCATTTCATTAACTGCTTACAGCACGACCCTTCAACAAATACAGACGAAGCTCTAAAAGAAATTTATCGCAAAATGCGTCCCGGCGATCCGGTCAGTGTTGCTAATGCTAAAACATTGCTCAACCGTTTGTTCCAGGACCAGAAACGCTACGACCTTGGTGTTGTTGGCCGTCATAAAATCAATCAGAAACTCGGTACAACTTATGGTCCCGATGTTCGTACATTACAGGATATGGACATTGTCCATGCCACACGCCACATGATGAATTTGCGTGCCAAAGAAGGCGATGTTGATGACATCGACCATCTCGGTAACCGCCGTGTACGCTCTGTTGGTGAGTTGATTCAGAATCAGTTCCGCGTTGGCCTTGCTCGCACAGAGCGTCTGA
>JABSQK010000296.1 GCA_013215875.1 Lentisphaeria bacterium | reverse complement strand
TTTGTCACTTGCCAAACCAATCATTTGCGCAACAAAGCCGGTTCATCTATGATCTTATCAACGCCACTTAAATATAACGGAGTCGATATCTTGTTAGAGAATGTGGGTCGTATGTCTGATCTCATCAACGACAAATTAGAGACCATTTTTAATGAAAATGAATTAACAGAAGGCGCATCTTTAAATCATGAAAAACCGCATTTTGCGGCTCGAGCAGCAGCTAAGTTTCTCTTACAGGAATCACATCATACAACGGACGCTTTAAGCGATTACGAAATCATTTCAAGAGACACGAATTTCGAGATTCATTTATCCGGCGAATTGATTAAACAAAAATTATCGATTAGTCATAGCCAGGATTTCCTTTCTTGTGCATCATCACAAGTTCCTATTGGCATTTCCTTAAAGAAAATAGAGAAAGTCAGTGATACGCAATTCGATCTTATTTGCAATGAGAATATCCATATACAGCTTAAAAGCTTAGCTAAAGACTATTTCAGCTGCCAGGACTATGAGCTTAAAGATATCATCGCGACAATTATTCAAAGTCAAAAGGAAGCACTATTAAAACTAAGTAATTCAGCCAATGATGACTTGGAGATTGATTCAATTACAATTAATCTGCCATTTAGTGTTAATCTTAATCATTGCCAATATGAAGTCTTCACGACACTCTATGAAAATGCTCATGTTCTATCCATCGTTACAGAGACCAGCAGACCTGAAGCGGATGACGCAAATAAAGTCTTTGTTACAGACATCGCCATTTCTGAACTTCAAGAACATCTGCTCGATGGAGATCTTAATAATCAGGCAAATTGTTATTTTTCTAACATTACAAATATAGAGGGTATAATTAGGCCCGATGATCTTCAAAAGTCAATTAATCATATTCTAGAACAACACCAAATTCTCAATACAGTCTTTTATTCTGAAAATGATCAAATCAAGGGGACTTTATGTTCAGCCAATGAGATCCCATTGAATCGAATCGATTGTTCACATGAAGATCCAAGTTTGCAGGATGCCTTTGCAGAAGCATATATTGATAAACACATGGACGGCTTGTTCGACCTGAGGAAAGGCCCTTTATGGCAGGCATTGCTCTTTGAATTTAGCCCTGATATTAATATCCTGGCAATTGTTTATCATCATGCCATAATGGACTGTTTACTCTCATATGACTTTAACAAAGAATTATGGTCTTATTACCAAGACTTATCCAACGGTTTAGACTTAGCACAATCTCACACTATACAATACAATGATTTTGCCATTCGCGATACTGGAATGCTTACTGAAAGGCAATTGAACTACTGGCAAGATCTATTTACAAAAACACAACAACTTCATTTACCAGCGTTAAACAACATCGGTTCACAAACTGCGAATGTTATTCAATTCACTATTGATGAGAATATCTCTAAGCAACTTGAGGATTTTAGTAAATCTCAGTCTGTATCATTGTTCGCAACCCTCTGTTCGGCATTTTCATTAGCAATGATGAGTCGCTATGATCAAAAAGATATTTTAATTAACCTGCCATTTTCTGTAAAAGACCCATTAAAAGATAAGGGGGCCTTAGGCCTTTTTGTAAAATGTTTACCCATTCATCTTGAAGCATCGAATCAACTCACCGACATGCTCCAATCGGTTCGGCAGTCTATTTTTGACAGTTATGAGCATCGTAATATAGCGCTAAACAAGCTTGATGAAATTTGTCAAGGACTGACTGGAACGGTTTATGAAAAAGATGTCATTTGCCAAATAATCAATGTCGACAATGACGATACATTTACCCTTGAGGACCTTGGGTTGAAATCGCGCACAATAGAATCACGTAATGATATTAACTTCAAAATATGTTTTACATTTGTTAAGAATAATGATAAATTATATGGCAATATGGCCTATCATCGAGCTTATATTTCTGACCAGGATGCTGCAGATATTATTCAAGATACAAAAGATATCCTTGATAATATCGGCAAGAATAAACTAAAGATGAATCAGCTTTTTAAGACGCACGATAATCAGTCGGATCAAACAAAAAAACAAAGATTCCGTAAACTAAGCGGCATATTTAAACGTAAGTAAACAGAAGTAGAATCCGACTCTCTCATTGGCAGGATTTTTTCAGGATGATGCTTATGCCTAATCTTTCTTTTTCTTAAAGAGACGCTCTACTTTTTTAACCATTTTCCTGAGCGGTTTTGTCTTTTTTTTCAATTTCTCATCTGGTCTTGCACGATAGTCTGTTTCAGTACGTTTTTCCGATGTTTCAGCTTCTGGTCTTCCATTTGAGTAATAGTAAAGAGCAAGTGATTTGCGGGTATGATCATCGGGGCATTTTGTCGGTTCAGGTTGACCATGAAAACTGAAGTCGTCCGTTGAAAATAGCACCATCCTATTGAATACGGGTAGGACCTCAACAACTTTTTCTTTCATTTCCTTATCCCATAATTCGAGCCTGCCATCCCAATCTTCTTGCCAGTCTTCATTTAGATAAATCAGCAGGTTAACTCGCCTATCCAATTGAAGCGGTTTGCTATAATTGAAGTCTGCATGAATTTTCAAAAACCCACCACTTGATGTTTCATGAATTCCCCCACCTTCAAAATGAGGATCTGGTATGATATTACTAATGCTTGTAAGTTCTTCAATGAATTTGCAAAATTGAGACGAATTTAGATCTGTTAGTATACGCCTTGTCATTGGCCCCATAGAGCATAAATCACGACTGCTAAATTTCTTCATTGAACCATGAAAATTCTTTTCATTTTCATGGGATTTCAACTCAGAAATTTCTTTAGATATTGCCTGTAAAAGGCTGTCTGGGAAAAAGTTGTCTATTACGATATGCGGAAAAGGTGAATTGTTTACATATTCACTATTTTTAGATTTTGCATATGCTAAGATTGCATCCATCTTTTCCTCAGTTAAATCCAGCGCCTCAAGTGAAGGCTCTATGTAGGATTGCATAGATGTCATTGGGAAAGTACCTAATTAGCAATTTGGTGAACGCATACGGGGCCCTTTAACGGTTCTGCGAGTGTAATTCTATAACAGGACTATTCAACTCTTTTTTCTAAAAAAGTACTTCAAACTTTTCCAGTTGGGGTACCCTATATAGTGACTCTATAGAAATATATTTATGATTATCAGAATTTTTAGAGGCTTTCACACATCTGTCACCAATTTAATATCCGAACACGGGTCTAGTGCTTGAGCCTCAGCGTCCGTCAGCTCCAACTATTAATTAACTCTGGTGGCAGTATTTCAAGCATAAATGATTCTGCCATATATATTTTGGGAGATATCACAAACTATGGAACGATAAGTTCTGCCATCAGGCAAGCCGTAAAACAAGTAATGCTTGAAGAATGCATTATTGATATTACATTAGAAATACTTGAGAGAGAGAAAGTGTTACCCCTTTAAATGGTTAATTTATCTCATAAAGACATGGTCATGACAGGAAATACTATTGAAAAATCTTTATTTTGGATAATTATTTGAAAGCGTTTGAAACTGCCAGAATAAATGAGTCTGAAATGCATTTTATAAAGTTGAGTTGATTATGTGTGGAATAATTGCAGTATATAGGGATAATCAATCCATTTCTGAGGGGGAACTTCTAGATGCGATGCATGTATTAGGGCATCGGGGACCGGATGGTCAAGGACACTGGATCAATGACAAAGGTACAGTAGCACTCGGTCATCGACGATTAGCAATTGTTGATATTGATAATGGTAAACAACCCATTAGTAATGAAGATAATAGTTGTCAGATTATCGTAAATGGTGCCTTCTATGGATTTAGAAAAATCAGAAGAGATTTGGAATTGCGCGGCCATAAATTTAAAACTGATAGTGATAGTGAAATTGCCTTACATTTGTATGAAGAATACGACTTGGATTTTGTAAAACACTTGAGTGGAGAGTTTAGTATTATTATATGGGATCAGCGTAAAGAACGTCTTATTGCAGTACGTGATCGGTTTGGTATTAAACCCCTTCAATATCACTATCAGCATGGGAATTTACATATTGCTTCTGAAGCAAAAGCATTATTTTCTTTAGGTATAAAAGCCGAATGGGATCATGAAAGCCTGACATTTGCTACCAAATTACAATACTTACCTGCAGATAAAACACTCTTCAAAAATATTTATCAACTAAAACCCGGTCACATGCTTATCAAAGATCATAATGATTTGAAGATTCAGAAGTACTGGGATTTAGACTATCCAGCAGATGGTGATTACATAGATTTACCCGAACATGAAATCGCAGAACAGGTTTTTGAACTCCTGGATCAGGCAGTTAGTAATCGATTAGATAGTGATCGACCTTCAGCATTTCATTTAAGTGGCGGTATTGATTCAACGATTATTTTAGCTGTGCACCCTAGCCATTAATCGTATAAACGTCCTTATAAATAGGGTTACACTTAAACCCTTTTCGTTTTCTTAAATTAATGTCAATATGTTTATTTTCAAGCATAAAGTTTTTAGCTGCCTGCCTGAATGCAATATTTG
>JABSQK010000295.1 GCA_013215875.1 Lentisphaeria bacterium | reverse complement strand
CGTAAGGTAGGCAACCTGATTTCCAGTTCGGAACGCATCCTGACAGGCATACGAAATCGCACGGATAATTTTGATTCAGTCGACGAGGTGAATACCTATTTTGCTTCGGATATGATGATTTCGAAATTGCGCGAAACGATCGAAAAGCTCTATGAGATGGAGCAATCCGTACAGGCGGACGATTTAAGCGGACGTATAAAAGCGCTTAGGGATGAAACAATCCGCAAGCTGAGAGATAAGCTTGAGCTCTTCAGTGAGGGAGAAAATGTCATAAAGTTTGGCGAATTTGCTTTCAACGTAAATACCCAGCCTTTAAATCTTACCACGGTATTTCGTGAAAAAGATATGTTCTTCCATCTTACCGGTACAGATTATTATGAAGAAATTACTGATGAAACAATTTTGTCTACGAAAGATTTATGGGATCAAAAACTGGTAAGTGAAAATGATTTAGTCTATCGGGGTGAATACCTTGCCTACAAAATTTTAATGACTGCGACTCGTAATGATCAAAATTTAAGTATTCGTAATTTAACTGCAGCGTCCGAAGAGCTGGACGAAATTAAAGAAATTGTCAAAACCTACTCTGCAAATTTGTATAGTGAAGGGTACGACCGCGGGATACACGACAGCGATGCTGCTATTATTCTCCAGGCAATTATCAAGTTGTATAACGAAAGTGGCCTCTTGCGTTACGATTCCAGTTCCAGAGCATTGGCAATTATTTTCTGGGCCTATTGGGATAATTCTGAGCGAAAAGATTTCTTACGCTATAAAATGCAGAGTTTTGGTACCATTGGTTTTGTCTTTGATGTTGCAGAAATGAATAACATTTATATCGATGAGTTGCATGTAGAAATGATCAACTTTTTTGAAAAGTATATTCCAGATGCTGAGGATAGTGTATTGAAACAAGCTGCTGAGTTTCTCTTTCATGAATTACAGGATCAGGAGGAATTGCTCTTCACTATTAACAAACTGGCAAATGATTTATATGCTCGCTTTATCTCATTCTTGAAAGATAAAGGTGTAAGAAAAGGCTTTGATACCAGCATAAAGCATCTTAAGGGTGATTTGAAAGGGCGTCTTGATCTGGCCCGTGACTGGGTCGCTACATACTGCCGTTTGCATGAAGAAAAAGTCGATCATTTAATTTGGGAAGTGATTGCACTGATTGTTAGCGAGGAAGATATTCAGCATGAAATAGCGGAATTTTCCACCTATGAAAAAGTCGAAGGTTTGTTAGGCCAACATCAACTAATCTCAGAAAATTCCCTTGAAATAAACTTCGATTTATTCTTACTTAAGCTGACCAATTTTTCAATCTATAATGTGCCCCGCTTTGAAACCTATTTGCGCCTGCGCAAAGAACTCACAGAAGCCAAGGGTGATACCATGCGACTTAAGGAATTTGAATCCAAGGTGATGGGCTCCTTTGTTAGAAACCGTCTAATCAATAATGTGTATCTCCCTCTTGTAGGCGCCAACTTTGCCAAACAGCTCGGTGCAGCAGGTGATAATAAACGAACTGACTTAATGGGTTTATTGCTACTTGTCTCTCCTCCTGGTTATGGTAAAACAACGCTCATGGAATATGTCGCCAATAGACTCGGATTAACATTTATGAAAATCAACGGTCCGGCCATTGGACACCAGGTCACATCGCTCGATCCGGCTGAGGCATCAAATGCCACCTCCCGCGAAGAGTTAATCAAACTCAATCTGTCGCTCGAAATGGGTAACAATGTAATGATCTATCTCGATGATATACAGCATTGTAATCCGGAGCTTTTGCAGAAATTTATTTCCTTGTGTGATGCCCAGCGTAAGATAGAAGGGGTATACAATGGACAAACCCGCACCTACGATTTGCGTGGTAAAAAAGTGTGAGTCATTATGGCGGGTAATCCCTATACGGAAAGCGGTGATAAATTTACCATTCCCGATATGTTGGCAAACCGGGCAGATACCTACAACCTGGGAGATGTGAGTGACTCGGCGCAAGCAGACTTCGCTCTGAGCTTTGTAGAAAACTCAATGACATCGAATCTCATTCTCACACAAATAAGTAATCGCAGCCATGCGGACTTATACCGCTTCTGGCAAATGCTTGAAACGGGTAGTGAAGATGATCCAGGCTTTGATTATAATTGGTCTGCTGCCGAAGTAACGGAAATCTTAAATGTCCTTGGAAAACTTAAGCGTATACAGGAAGTGGTGCTCAGGGTAAACGAGGAATATATTGCATCTGCAGCTCAGGAAGATGATTACCGAACCGAGCCTTCATTTAAGATGCAGGGATCGTATCGAAACATGAATCGCATGGTCGAAAAAGTTCAGGCTGTAATGACAGATGACGAAATCGAAACACTTATCCTCGACCACTATAACAACGAATCACAAACACTGACCACAGGTGCGGAATCCAACTTATTGAAATTTAAGGAAATGCTCAATATTGCAGATGAAACTGAAGCCAAGCGCTGGATTGAAATAAAGACAGAGTTTAACCGGCGCCAGACATTCAGCGGTGTGGATGATAGTGATCAAATCGGGCAAATTCTCGCACAACTTTCTGCCTTCACTGTAAAAGTTGGCGATATTGGCTCTGTACTCGATCAATCATTGAATGGCACTGTCAAAGACGCATTGCAAGGTATTAACTTTGGTCCAGTTGTTTCAGCGCTCGATGAAATGAAAGTCGGGATTAAAGATGCAGCTGTTAATATGCAGAAGATGGAAGCTGCATCCGGCGGGGAATCAATCGATCTTACTCCGTTGGTAGAAGCAGTAGCAGCAATGGAAAAGAACTTCTCAAGTGGTATAAAAGCCGCCATCAAATCGAGTACAGAAAATAATCAAACACTGGATCTTTCACCTATTGCCACTGTCATTGAAACACTAAATAGTGAAGCTGATAGCAAGTTCGAAACAACAAAAATACTCCAGGAAGATATTAGCAGAGTTTGCGACCGTCAGATTACTGCCATCGAATGTCTACTGCCGCTTGTCGATAGTCTCAAAGTTCAGAATGATACATTCCTGGAATTGAAAAAAATGATCGAGCAGCTAATGACAGGCCGGATTCAGGTCGAAATTAAAAAGTAGACTTAACTGTTTTTCTGACGATCTCTTCCATCTCTTCCTGATGCTTTTCCATTTCTGATAAAAATGCAATTTGCGATCGTGCGCGGTCGAGGTTTTCGGTCTCATGGCTTGTTTTGTAGTAACTGTCGCCATTGAGGTAATCTGCCAGAAAGCGAAATGCTTGTTCAAAGGTAATTAAACGCCCGCCAAAACTCAGCAATTCAAGTTCCTTCGCAGTCAAGAATTTTGCAGCACTGAGATAGCCTTCGACGAGTGCTTCATAGCGATCCATGATGATAAATATTTTGGATAGGTCAGTTTCATTTTCCTCGAAGCTGCCTGCGGCTGTACGCACCATGTCGCCAAAATCATAAAGCGCCGAGCCGGGCATAACAGTATCGAGATCTATTGCTGCAAGTCCTTTATGTGTCGTACTGTCAAACATTACATTATTTATCTTATTGTCATTATGGGTGATACGTTCGGGCAGTTCACCAGCTGCCAATGCATCAACGACAATCGAGCTCATATTTTTCCGACTCAGAATAAAGTCAATTTCGTCGGGGCACTCTTTTGCGCGTTCAGCCAGGTCATTTTTTACAGCATCTTCAAATTCCTGGAAGCGCAGCTTTGTATTATGAAAATTGGGAATTGTATCGTAGAGTCTTGGACCACTGAGGTCGACCAGCATATTTTGAAATTCGCCAAATGTGCGAGCGGCTTCATATGCCTGATCATTGTTTTCAATAACGTCTATGGAATAAGCACCATCAATGAAGCGTACGAGTCGCCAGTAATTTCCCTCCGACTCCAAGACGTGACGTCCATCATTCGTTTGAAAAATTTGCAGTGTACCGCGTTTGGCATCGGCGCCAGAGGCAGCCAGCTTTCCGCGAATATGATTTGTAATACGCAGCATGTTATCCATAAGTTCGACCGGGCTTTTGAATATATCATGATTTATTCGTTGCAACACTGCGAAGGGAATGCCATTTGTTTTCACCAGGAAAGTATCATTGATATGACCCACGTGCCATTGCTCAACAGAACTGAATCTTTGACCTGTGCGAAAGTTTTCAACAAGTGCTATGACAGTAGCTGGCTCTATTGCCATAGTGTCTCCGGGTATTTTCCCGCTTTAATTAAATCATTAATTTTGCTTATTACGATCGGTTTATCTTCCGGGTATGTTACACCAAACCAGTTATCGGTCGTTTCAAGAACAGCCACCGCGCAGTCATCTTGTTTGAGCATTTCATCGACAACTGTAGGTAGAAAAAACTCGGATTTTTCTTCAGCGATCCGTTCGTCCAGAAATTTTTTGAATTGCATTTCGAGATGTTTGAAGAGCCCCTCTGTAAATCCCCAGAAATTAAGAGAAACATAATCACTTCCACTGAGACTGAGATCTGAGTTCGAGATAATAGCGCCTTCTTGAATTTCGATATTAGTTATTTCTGTGACAGATTGGAGTTTGCCATTTTCTACTGCACATACTCCCCGCGATACGGTTCCATGCTCTGAGAGCGTATTTTCGAGAAGATATGCGGCCATGCAATAACTGCTCTCTTCGGCAGCTTTCAGGTGATCCGCCACTGTTTTGAAGGCATCTGCACCATAGAAATCATCCGCATTTATTACACAAAAAGGACCCTTGATTGCTTCTTGAGAACAAAGAACGGCATGACCGGTTCCCCATGGTTTGGACCTGGCATCTGGCACTGTGTAGCCAGATGGAAGATTCGCCAACTCTTGAAAGGCATAGGCAGTTTTTATTTTTCCTTCATAGCGCTTGCCAATGCATTGCTTGAATTCATCCTCTATATCCTTGCGGATTAGGAAGACCACATTGGTAAATCCAGCCTGAATAGCATCATATATAGAATAATCGAGGACAATTTCGCCAGAGGGCCCTACTGGATCAATTTGTTTGAGTCCGCCGTATCTGCTGCCCATACCCGCAGCTAATATTAAAAGTGTTAAGTCGCTCATCCATATCCTTCATTTTAGGTGCAAATTTTTGAAATATTAAAAAAGCACTATTATAGCATGAAAGTAATTTTTAACTATAGTAAGGCGCTTCATCATACTGAATTACTCAAGTAAGTTAATTTCAAAAACGACAAAGAAAACTAATAGAGACGAAAAATAATGGCAAAAGATTATGATATAAAACCTGAGAAAGCATCCCGTGCAGTGGCAATTGTCGGGCGGCCTAATGTAGGGAAGTCTGCCTTGTTTAATCGTGTGATACGTCGTAAAATGGCAATTGTACATGAAGAGAGCGGTGTTACCCGCGACCGTGTTACCTCTGTGGTTGAGCATGAAGATTACCGTTTTACGCTTATCGATACGGGTGGTCTGGGGCTTTATCATGGCGAAAAATCAGATAATGACTGGGACGAGCTCATAAAAGAACAGCTCATGGTTGCTCTCGAATCTGCAGAACAGGTGATTTTTGTCTTGGATATTACCACGGGTGTCACCCCCCTCGATAAAGAAGTCGCACAGCTTCTTCGTGAAACCAAAGATGTAAAGGTTCATCTCGTGGCAAATAAAGCAGACGAACATTCCACTTTTGACAACGCCGATGTATTTGCCGAACTTGGCCTGGGCCAGGCCCGTCCCGTATCTAGCATACAAAATATTGGCGTTCAGGAAATGCTCGATGATATCGTTAGTTTTTGGCCAAAACCAGAATTTAGTGAAGCAGAAGATCGCTTGAAAGTTGCCATAGTTGGACGCCCAAATGTGGGTAAATCATCGATTATCAATCGTCTACTTGGTGAAGAACGGGTCATTGTAAGTGAAATAGCAGGTACAACTCGTGATGCTGTCGATGTACCCGTAAGCATAACTATTGGCGAAAAAGTGATTCAAATGGACCTTGTTGATACTGCAGGTATTAAACGAAAAGGCAAAGTGGATAACGCTGTCGACTTCTTTAGTATGTCGCGCACGGAGAATGCCATTAAACGGGCGGATATATGTATCATTGTTTTAGATGCATTTGACCTGGGAACTGCAATGGATAAACGTATTTGTCGCATGGTTCTCGATCACGGAAAGCCCTCGATCATTTTATTTAATAAATGGGATTTGGCTGAAGAAGATGGTAAAGAGCAGGAAGGTTTGTTGGAAAATGCGGACTACCAGTTGCCCTTTATGAAATTTGCCGAGCGCATGTTCTGCTGTGCGAAAACAGGCTACAACTGCGAGCAGATTATTCCCCAGCTTATTGATATGACGATTACACTATCTCAGGAATTTCCTACATCTTTAGTAAACAGGGTGGTGCAGGATGCCCTCATGCGCTTACCGCCTCCGTTCCATTCGACTGGGCAATTTAAGGTTTATTATGGCACCTGTAAATCCAGTCGCCCACCAACATTTTTACTTTTTGTTAATGAGAAGAAACGCTGCTCGGGAAATTATTTAAGTTACCTCGAACATCAATTTATGAATGCCTTTAGTATAAAAGGAATGCCGGTGCGGCTGATTTTGCAAAATCGCCGGCAAAAAGATAATACCCGAGTGACACCATCTGGCGTTGCAGGGAAAAAGGATATTGAAGCTCGCACAAGCAAGTCGAACAAGAAAAAATACGGGTCTTCCAAGCGCCGCAAAAAATGAGGCTGATCCTCGCTTCACAATCACCTCGCAGAAAAGAAATTCTCACTCAAGCAGGATTTAATTTCGAGATTATTAGTGCTGATATAGATGAAACTGTTTTACCTGGCGAACTACCCGATGCACTTGTATTACGACTTGCCAAAGAAAAAGCCGAAGCAGTATTTAGTGGAAATACAGATGCTACTATTATCGCGGCTGATACTATTGTCTGTATAGGCAAACGGATTCTGAATAAACCTGTGGATATGAAAGAAGCCCGTGAGATGATCGAATACCTTTCTGGCAAAACGCACCGAGTACTCACTGCAGTGGCAGTTTTTAAAGATGGGGAAAAAGAAACTTGGATTTCTGAGAGCCAGGTAACATTCAATGTTTTATCTGAAGAAACGATCGATTACTATATGAGCATTGCTTCGCCTTTGGATAAGGCAGGAGCATACGCCATACAGGAACACGAAGAATTGCTCGTCGAAAAGTTTGAAGGGCTTTATAGCAATGTGGTAGGTTTGCCTATTGAAGAACTTGTTCAACGCCTCCCCCTCCAGTAAAACCTCATTCTCTATTCCACTGGGCCTCGTGGCCTCCGGTACGAAACTTCCATCTACTATTTCACCGCTTCGCTATTAAGAGCAGCCAAAGGCAAAGACAGCATGAAATGCTGAGCGTTAGCGTTCAACGACGGGCTCTCCTAGCGCGATCTCGCATTCCACTGGGGCCCTCTTTGCCTCTGGCACGAAATTTCATTTGCTATTTCATAGGTCGGGTTGCCCCTTCACTGCATTTTGTTGCTCCACATTCGTGAAGCCTCTACCTTCGGCGGTCTCCGAGCGCGATCTACAAGTTTCGGAATTATTACCCACCATTTCTCCAAATTTCTAAAAATGAAACACTCAAAATTCATCATTTTCGTGTCTGTATTCTCTGATACGCCAACATCTCCTGGTCTCCCTCCAACAAAATATCATAACTCTTACTCATTCCTTCTTCTCCGAAAACATCGCGCACAGTTTCATCTATAAATTCTTTACTCGAACTGATAATATGGCCCTTAGTCCAGTAATCCACCTGGCAGTTGCCCTGTATATTTACTACTTTCGGTTTACTTGCCTTACGTTTATCACACTCATCCTTATAGGTTTGAGGTACCCAATCTGTTTCGGCATGGTCCCATGCAGAAATAGTGGGATTCTCATAACTCATCGTTCGTTCCATATCCAGCCTGAATGCATCCATGACCTGGGCTGTGT
>JABSQK010000294.1 GCA_013215875.1 Lentisphaeria bacterium | reverse complement strand
ATCGCTTTGCTTTTCATGGCCTAAGTGGTAAGGGCATCCAACATGACTGGGAAATGTACGATGCCCCTTCCTGTATGATACGAATGCGGCATGCGGAACAGTGCTCGGTCACCAATTGCCATTTCCATGAAGGTGGTTCGGGTGGTTTACGCATCGACCTGGCATCCAGTAGCAACCACGTGGAAGACTGTGTCTTTGAACATCTTGGCGGCTGCGGAATCGTACTCTGCGGCTATGGCTTAAGTAGACATTATTTAAACCGAGACAATGAAATACGAAATAACCACATACACAATATTGGCGAACATTACTGGCATTGCCCAGCAATATTCATCTGGCAAAGTGGTAACAATACGATCTCTGAGAACTACCTTCATGACCTTCCCTATACTGCGATTGTCTGTTCAGGTCGCACTCTCTATGACCGAGAAGGCGTTGCCGAATGTAGTGGCAATATTGACTGGGACGATGTAGAAGAGCAATGCGGAAAAGGCTATATTCACAATGTCTGGCATTATGCTGGACTTCCCAGCTGGAGTATGCGTGAACCATTAATGCACTCACGAGACAACCTGATAGAGTACAATTACATTCACGATGTGATGCAGACAATGGGCGATGGCAATGGTATATATGTTTCTGGTGCAGGCGGAGGAAACATCCTACGCTACAATGTAGTTGGCCCCTGTCCGTCCCCATCATTTGCTGAAGGCCTGCGCTGCGACGATGACCAACATCATACCATCTTACATGGCAATTTGCTGTTCGGCCTACATGGTCATGCCACTGGCATAACATCAAAAGGCACCAACCGTTTAACCAACAATATCCTAGCACTACCACTAAAGACTCCAGACCGGGGTATGTTATCTTTGGAAACTGGGCCCATAAATGGATCCGTAATCAAACACAATATCATTTTGACATCTGCGTCAGATCAAAATTTTGTTGGCGAAATCCGTATTCATGGCACAGGTCGTAAAGCCCGTTTACGCGATACAGATAGCGATAAAAATATTTTTTATTGCAGCAGTGATGAAACTTCCGGACAAAATTGGCTCGATGAGCTTCAGTCCTACGGAGTAGATTATAAAAGCCTTGCATCAGACCCAGGCTTCATCGATCCTGAGAATGGTGATTACAATCTAAAAGACGATGCAGCAGCCCACAGTATAGGTTTCAAACCTTTACCCCTGAAAAAAATGTTTGCAGTGAAAGACCGTTACACGAGCTAATCGATACTTGCTTTATTTGATTCCGTGCAACTCTGCCCATTCATCAATGGCATAAGGTTTGCCACCTGGCATAAATGCACCTGACTCATCAAAGTTATCTTGTGGATCGATTAAACTTCGCTCCAGTTCTGTGCAGCGATCCAATAATTCTTGTGGCTGTTTTACATAGTCATCGGGGCGTATCCAACGACGACTATAGCCAAACATGATCGTTTTGCGTAACTGTTGAAAATTCGGCCCAGCAGCATGCCATGTTCTATTTTCAAAAAATACAGCATCACCAGCTTTCCCAACAGGAATAACCATTTCTTCTGGATCCACAGCACCCTTTTTTAGATTCATTGTTGCCTTCCATAGGTGACTTCCCTTGGCAAATCGAGTTTGTCCATGATCATTTGTAGAAAAATCACTAAGGAAATAGGCGACCTTAATTTCAACTCGCGGCATGGCATCGTCTGAAATATCATTTGTCATTCGAGCAATATCTCGATGCCAATTCGGATATCGAAATGTATCAGCTGTTCCACCTAGACTGGGGTATCGCCATATCAGATGACTCGTGTGCAATTGTATTTTCGAGCCCAATAATTGCACAATTAAAGGAACGGTTGTTGGTAAAGTTAATAAAGGCAAAAATGCCTCATCCATTTCAATTAAATTTCGAATGTCAGCACGTAAACGCGTTGTACCATCAGCTGCCCAATCAACATCCGCCCCACGCCCGGATTTTTTGTTCTCGACCAGACGGTCCCCAACCTCAGTCAATAATCCCAATTGCTCACCGTTTAAAGCATTAGGAACAATAAGAAATCCATCTGATTCGAAGTTTTCCTGTTGTTGATTTGTTAGTTTTGTAAATTTCATAATTAATAACTTTTTGGAAGTAATTTATATCTTATTAAATTCATTACAATCGATTATTATTCTTGGTGGAGGCGACAGGAATTGAACCTGCCACAATCTCCTTGCAAGGGAGCTTCGCCAACCTTGGAACATGCACCCCCAAAAACAAAAAGGCCCTGATATAAATATCAGGGCCTAAGTTTTAAATTCGTTGCGTTTTAAATTTACACGAAAGAAGCTCCTGATAAAATCTGGATTGCTGCGATCGCTTGCTGTGCTGTGTAATTTATATTCATTTTAATTCCATAAGGTTTAATCTATCCAACGTTGTAGAAGAAGCTTTCTTTCACCCTTCCCTTTTCTAAATATAATGCTAGTTTCTGTTTTCAACTTATATAGAATGGAATTACAAAACCTAATTACAAAATAGTAGCTTCCTAAGCTTGGCTAGTAATAAATTTGGAGACGAAGATGTCTGACGGAAAAATTCGCAAACTACCTATCATTATTTTGCTTTTAATTATAGTTTCATGGATAATTATTTGGATATTTTTATCATTGCATATAGCTGTAAAAATTGGCTTAACTATTCTTGTACCGTTTGTATATATATGCCTACCTGTGATAATCGCCGTCTTTATAATAAGAAAAAAAAGAGGAGAAGAAGAGGAGAAAGAAAAAGAATTCACTCCTGAGGAAGCAACAAAAATTATCCGTGCAATGACTGAAATGATACCAGGTATTATTTCCGATTATAGTGGGGAGCTAACAGAAGTAATAATGTCATCTGAACCTTTACGCCAAATTGCGAATGAAGGCAAGCATGATCCAGAGTTTGTTAAAGAAAACCTGCAAATCTATATTCAAGCTGCAGACTTTTATGAAGAGAATTTCGTTATGCCTAAGGGCATAACAGCACAACACCCCATGCACTCAATGTATAGCATAACTAATACCTCAATCTACCTTTATGAAATTCTAATAAAATTCCAAACAGGAGAAGGCCTCGATTATTTGGTAAGCGAGATGAAACAAAACAAACACAATAAAAATGACCATTGGCCTGAGATGTTTGCTGAAATCCAGGAAGACAGAAATTTAGCATGGCCGATCGTCAGCCGTTTGGGCACTTTTCTACCAGATAATTATGCGGGTGTTGGCTATTTAGAAATGTTGAACAATTTAGTTATGACAGGACAAATTGGCAATGACGAACATCCCTTTAATAATCAGGCAGGTTATGAAAAATTAAAAGCCTGGATTTCTGGAACTAATGCTGCTTTTGCCCTCAGTGCTGGAACAATAATTCCATTTTTAGACAATGGTGAACATGTCAGTGAATTAATCGAAATTAGTGATAATTATGATGATCCAAATGTGTATATACACACACTGTGGGTTAAAGTGATGTGTGAAGTAGATCCCACTGATTCTTTAA
This sequence comes from Lentisphaeria bacterium, assembly GCA_013215875.1. Lineage (GTDB taxonomy): Bacteria > Verrucomicrobiota > Lentisphaeria > JABSQK01 > JABSQK01 > JABSQK01. Next base: position 2,945 of record JABSQK010000294.1, on the reverse strand, counting down.
AAGCCTTATTAACATTTACTTTACAGGGGGATTCAGATGAACTTAAAAGGTATGCGGCGATAATGTTAGTCGACCCCCTATTAATAGAAAAGGTTATAGGCTTTTGTGAGAGTGATGATCAAGAATTGGCTGAGGCTTCTACTTCTTTACTTACTTATTTAAAAGAACAGGACGTCATTTAAGTTAAAAAAAATGTAACCCTTTTCAATAGTCGTTTAATTTAGAAAGAACTAGTTCAACAACAGGCGAATCCAGTTCAGCAGATTTCTCTCGAAATATTCCTGCTATTTTTTCTGCATCAAAGATACCATCCGGGACTAAAATTGGGATAAAGTTATCTGGCCCGAAGCCGTACATTTCACCCGTATCAACTCGTTGATGAGAGAAACCTTTATTTGCTACCCACGTGAAGGCCCGTTCTGAATTCGTCTTGTCATAACATAATTGAAAACCGTAAACTTCGTCATCTGTATACCAGATAATTAAATCGAAGTCATCATCGGTGAACCACCGCCTACGGGGTTCACCGTCAATTTGACGGCAATTCAATAGCTCTTTCAGCATGATCTATCCAATCATGAATGACTAAAGACAAATTAAGTAATGCTTATCTTCTGGCAGTGCTGCCTTTATCATATCAAGCTTTTCTTGACCAAGAGATTGAGCCATATCTTTATGCTCTGAGTCACGTGGGGCATATTCATATGTAACCAGTGTTCGGTTGAGTCCACTACGGTTTGGGCAAACCCGGTGGAATAGATGACCACCCCAGGCAAATCCGCCACCGCAGGGTGCTTCTGCCCAAGTACCTTCGTCTGGATGTTCGTTTATATAGTCCAGCATCTCACGCGTACCCTCATTCGGATCCTTATCATTGCGCAGGTTTTCCCGTTGCAGTTCACAACCACCAATTAGGCCCTGGGTCGCGCCTTCCATTCGGGTCACATCTGCCAGGTACATCCACAAATTGCAATGCTGTAGCGGGTCGAGTACAGGTTTCGCATCCTGGTGCCATCCGTCCCAAAACCAATCCTCGTGTTCCCATTGAATGTTTAGGCGATGGCGATGCAGAAAACCACCCACATAGACAAGGTCTTCCACTGCTGTATGCAGGGCTGCACTGGCAATGCGCAGCATGTAATCATTACCAATGAGTTTCATCAGATTGGGTTCCTGGCAGAAAAATGAGACCTCCATCGCTTGGGTCGCCGGTACACCCGGATTTTTCCGCGCTTGATACGCAATAGGGTTTTGCTCAAAGGCGCGCCAGTAAGCAAAACGAGCATCGATGATTTCCTGATCCGTTAAAATCTTTCCATATGTCAAAAAGTTCTCGCGGTCCATATGAGCCACTGCTTCAGTGCTAATGGTATCCGGGTATTCACCAATCGTTGTTTCTATCATAATTTTATTCCTTTTATTGATGAAAAAATAGCATTGGGCAGTGGGATGTCCAGATAAAATGAGCAAAGTACCCAGATTAATTGTAATAATAATCGAATTTGGAGGAAGGAATCGGAATCGAACCGAATACTCATATAAAGTACCAACTGTTTAGCAAACAGTGCTCATCACCATCAGAGTTTACCTTCCTTAACAGAGAGAGTGAGATTCGAACTCACACACCTTTTCAGACAAACGATTTTCAAGATCGTCTCCGCTACCCGGAATCTTTCGGATTACCTCTCCATTGGTGCGCCCGGAGGGAGTCGAACCCTCAAACTCCTGTTTCTAAGACAGGCGGCTATTCCAGTTCGCCTACAGGCACATATTTATTTCTGGTGGTTGCGGTAGGACTTGAACCTACAGAGTCCGAAGACATCAGATTTACAGTCTGCTCCGCTACCAAATTACGGATTACACAACCAATGATTTTATTTAAAAACAAAAAGCCGATTCACAGTTTCCTGTTAATCGGCTAATGCTTCCATCACTATTTTTATAAGTTTACTACAGACCAACAGGTAACGCTATCAAACTCGAGAGGAGCTGATAAGCGCTATACAGGGACTGTAGTAATACATCGTTCATTTCTTTTTCTTTTTTGTTTAGATTTATAGCAAAAAACGGACACGTTTCAGAATTCTTTCATACACAATTTGTAGTTATTTTTTACCATGCAGGTCGCAGGCCAGGGTCGTATGCCTAATGGCACTTACTTAAGCTCAAAATAATAACGGCAACGCCGTGTTTTATGACAGCCCGGTATGCAATGCCGGGTGTAAGAGATAAAAAGACCCAAGCTCTGAAGGAGCGTTTTAACTCTTCTTGTGATAGTTAGAACGCCCCTACAGGGCTTGAGTTCGGTGGAATTATTTATACCTGGGGTTAATACCCCAGGCTACGATAAAGCAGTCCTTCAGACTTCAGCTTGCCTGTCAGTAAAAGATATAAAAACCCTTAAGGAAGCGCCATTAGGTCGTATGCCCAGGTCTATGATCAGATAATTTAGCTCCGAAGGAGCGAAGTAAAAATACTACGCTCTTTGCCGCTTCGCTCTCGTGATAAATCACCCGCGTTGCGAACAAGTCGCTGCTCAGAGCTGTGGTTCAATTTACATTTAATCCCAGGCCTATCGACCTGGGCTACCCGACTACAAGAAATATACGGTTATAAAAATTATGAATCGATTATAAATTTCGGGCCGGAGTCCACGATGCCCAGTAGAATTCTTTCAAACTTTATTGAGGCGGCTCTTACAATTTTTAATTTTTAAAATATATTATTAGCAAATTACTTTGCATTGCAAAGTAATTGCATTTAATGTGTGATATAACAAGGAGGAAAAATGAGGCATCACAAAAAATTAATAACGGTAAGCAGTTTTTCAATACTCTATACGGCTTTGGCAGATTTTCTTTTATTTGACAGTAACTTTGGAATAAATGTTTTTTTATTTAACACTGCACTTATTTTCCTACTATCTGTCTATCGCTCTGAAATTT
>JABSQK010000293.1 GCA_013215875.1 Lentisphaeria bacterium | reverse complement strand
CAATGTCGATATAAGTGGCTTGCAGGAAATGGGCAATAATTATTTTAGCTGGGGAAGTTTAATGATCATTTTTCTGGGCGCTTTAATGGCGATCTTCTCAGGCGCCTCTGAAATTCCCAGGGATATCAGTACGATGATGATTTCTTGTATTTTAAGCAAGGAGCTCAGTCGCCACGACTACATTTTGGGTAAATTTCTGGGAATTTTGGCGATTTGTTTTTCCTATTGTTTTATGTGCTGACATTTTTTCTGATTTTCCGTGCTTTTCTTTCGACTGCTGAAATAGATCTGCAATTCATCATTCACCAGTACTTGGCCTTATTCATTCTGATACCTATTTGTTCATGTTCAGTCTTTTTTTCATGCCTCTTTGGGGATGTAGTTGCGATGATCTTTAGCAGCTTTTATATTTTCGCTGGATTTGCTAATAGTTTTACCCCTTATATCATGGATGTTAATTCAGAATTATCAGTAATTGTTAACGTAATTTATTATATTATCCCAAATTTTTCTTACTTTATTGGCGGATCCGCGTCATTTATAGATATCATGAGTCTAATCGTATACTCCCTCAGCATGGGTTTACTTTTTCTCTTCTCCAGCCAGTCTATATTCAAATATGGCGATATTTATTAAATTCCCTGAATTTTGACTGATTTGCTCAGAGCTATTCGAGAGATATCATTGACACGATTGTTAGGTTAAGTTAACTTAAGCTATGGTTAAACCACGCCCCTTATATAAAAAAAATGGCATATTGCTTGCAGAATTGATGCGCCACGGCTACACGATCGACAGTCTGGCAAAAGAAGTTGGGGTGCATTATTTGACTATTTGGCGAATTGCGAATAATCAGCATCAGCCCAACCGACAAACTGCCGATAAAATATGTGCCTGCCTGCAGACCAGTCCGGCTGTGTTGGGTTTTGAAATATGGGGTGAAAAAGGATTTTCTAAAAAAACTAAGGGAGAATAGAAGGGCTAAATTTTCTTGTATATCCAAGTAATAGACATAAATTTCAGCTTTACTATAAATATTATTTAGAGCAAATATGCGTTACGCGATCATCTCAGATATTCATGCTAATTTACAAGCATTACATGCCATCCAGGAAGATATTCTCAAAGTAGGAGTTGATGAACTTATCTGCCTGGGCGATATTGTGGGCTTTGGCCCTGATCCCTCAAAAGTAATGGATTCCATCTATGCGAATGTGCATCATTTTGTTATGGGTAACCACGATGCCGCAGCATGTGGATTATTGGATTCGTCTGCATTTAATAAAGATTCACGGAAAATTATCGAATGGACAAAAACCAAGCTAAATCCCACTGCTAAAAAGTTTCTAAAGGAAATGCCTTTCATCATCAGCACAGAAAATTTTGCCTGTGTGCATGCAGAGATGGGTGATCCAGGAATGTATCGTTATATAACCCAGCCTGAAGAGGCAAAAGCATCATGGGATTCTTGCACAGAGCAAATCATTTTCATCGGTCATACGCATATACCGGCAATTTATATGGTAGGGGAGATGGGTGTGGCGCATTATCTGCCACCTCAGGAATTGCGCTGTGGTGCAAATATGAGATACATTGTAAATGTCGGCAGTGTGGGGCAGTCCAGAGATGGCGATATGCGAGCCTGTTATGTCGTGTATGATTCGGAGAAGCAACAAATTGATTTTAGACGTGTAACATATGACCTTGATAAATATTTTGACCGCATGCAAGCGGAAGGACTGCCCGTACATCCATGTATGTTAGAAGGTCAAACTCATTCCAATAGTGATAGTGCAAAATCCATGGATTTTCGTCCCCTTGATTCAAAAGAAAAATCGCCCACTCCTGTAGTGAAAAAAGGGAAAGGTAAGTCACCTAAACGAAAATCTGCTAAAGATGAGCGTACTCAGCGAATGAAACACAGCACCTCTGTCATACGACCTGGTCAAGGTCAAGGGCAAGGACAGCAGCGTTCCCGAAGACAGGCGCAACCTGTAAAAAGCGGCAATGATATGACACTTCTTTTACTCGCTTTAATCATTGTAGGCGGTTTTATCATAATTGTTGCCATGATGAATCGTCAACCGAGAGAGATACGTGTGCCTGTAAAATCAGCACCTGTTGCAAATAAAAACTCAAAACCGAAAGCAAAAGCTAAAGCACAAGCTAAAAAGCCTAAATCGAAGAAAAAACCTGTTAAAGATAAACTTAGAATTGATCCATCAGCGATTAAATGGGAAGGTGATGGAGCCAGCCAAAAAGCACCACCACAGAAAGCACCAAAGAAAACAGCGACGAAGCCGAAAAAGGTTAAGCCAGTGGCCAAGGTTGATGATGGTAGCGGAGAAGATGTTACAAATTCTGTGCAATTCGAAGGCGATAAACCGAAAGATTCATCAGATGAACCAGAAGAAAAAGAAGAAAAGAAGGACAAGAAAGAGGTTGAGTGGTAAAAACCTTAACTATTCCTGATAAATTGGCAGGTACTGGTAGCGAATAGCCAGACAAATCACTGCAAAAGCTGTCGAATAAACGCCCCCTTGATGGCCTGTGTGTTTACTAAATGAACCATTTTTCACCTGTAATTTAAGCAATACCTTTTCCAATTTGGGTATCATCGTTTCGCGGTATCTACCACCCATCATATTCGCTGCCGAACCTACGTAATAAGACTGGTAATAAAAACTGCCTCCCCCTGCCGGATTCAGTCCGAGAAGATAAGATGCCGACTGAGTAATTTTTAATTTATCCGCTTCGCTTTGATTCGCCCCCAGTACGTTCATGCAGACAACCCCTGCAGAACGCATCGACGTCGTCGCGCCATTTCCATTATAGGTAAATGCCTTATCCCGTGGATTAAACATTTTACGTACATAGGTGATAGCATTATCGATTGTTTTTTGGGGAACTGGCAGCTTGCAGTTCTGAGCCGAGCGCAGGGCCAAAATTTGCCATGCGCTGACAGATAAATCGGCGGTAGCTTGTTTCTTCGGCATATAATGCCAGCCACCAAAATGCGTGTTTTTTGCCAGAGTTTGTGTACGCACAATAAGCTCAAGGGCGGGTAAAAGTGCTTCTTTCAAACGCTTGTTTTCTTTGGGTGTTTCCAGCATGCCGTATGCTTCGGTTAAAGCCAATGTGCATATCCCGTGTACATACATGCGACCATTTCCTTCCTTACCAAAATACCCCTTATTCTTTTTCGAAATAGCTATCAGGTAGTTTATACCATTTGTAAGATATTTCCCGTACTTACTTTGGCCCGGGAAATGCCCGGATGCCATAAGAGCTAAACATGCCAGTCCCGTGGAATTATTGCGGTTGAGGCCCTCAAAACTGCCATCTGCTTTTATTTGATTTTTAACCAAATATTTTATACCCGCTTCTATTGCTTTATCAACATTATCTTTTTTAGATATTTTTTCGAGATGCGCTTTATCTACATCAGAGGCAAAGAGTGTCAGCGAGAGTAAAAAGGAGCTCAGTACTTGTTTACTCGTCATTATTAGATCCTTCCGAATTAATTAAATACTCAAGGTATTTTTTATTGGCATCCGAATAATAGCGATTATAATCATTATTTTGCCGTTTGCCGGACTTGTTTTTAACATTGGCATTTACCCCAGACCATTCATTACCAAGTTTCATTTCCGGTAAATCCGCAAATTCCGGATCTTTTTCTTCCTCTTTCGTAAGGTCACCACCACCCGATGCCCCGTTACTACCAGATCCAGATTTATTGTTGCTCTTCCCTTTACCTTTACCTTTTGACTGACTCATTTGACTCATTGCTGCTTTGACATCACTTGCAACTGCTGACTCAGCCTGGGAAAGTTGGTCGGATGCGCGTTGTAAATTTTTAGATGCACTTTTCCCATTTTGTGCTTTTGAGAGTTGATCACTCGCCTGTTCAATATCCGCCATAGCCTGACCAATATTTTTTTCCGTTTCCTCGGAATGAGCTTCACCAATATCCGCTTGAGATTCACCTTGCGCCGCTTCGCCTTCCTGAGCTTGGCCTTTTCCTGCTTGGCCTTTTCCTGCTTTGCCTTTTCCTGCTTTGCCTTCACCTTCACCTTCACCTTCACCTTTGCCTTCACCCTTGCCTTTACCTTCACCTTTGCCTGCTTGAGATTCGCCTTTGCCTTCACCCT
>JABSQK010000292.1 GCA_013215875.1 Lentisphaeria bacterium | reverse complement strand
CTGCTGCGATTTGGTTGGGGTCGAGTTTAGGCGCCGAGTTTATTCCTCGCTTAAATGAAGGGGCACTGGTGATTAATACCGTGCGCCTGGCAGGGGTGTCTATTCCTGAATCGGTACGCTATGGCAATCAGATAGAAAAAATGCTACTGAAGGAATTCCCCGATGAGATCGAATCAACCTGGACCCGAACGGGTACCCCGGAGGTGGCGACTGACCCAATGGGCATTGAAGTCTCTGACATGTTTATCACTCTGAAACCGCGAGAACAATGGCGCAAGGCTAAAAACCAGGAGGAGCTTGTGATACAAATGAGTCGTGCGATGCAAGGCTTACCCGGAATGAAATCGGCCTTTTCGCAACCCATTGAAATGCGTGTGAATGAGATGACCGCAGGTATTCGCACGGATCTAGGGGTGAAGATTTTTGGTGATGACTTCGATAAACTGGTGGCGATTGCTGAGCAAGTCGAAACCCTGGTGAATCAAACTGGCGGGGCAAAAGGTACGTCTACAGAACAAATTACTGGGCAGCCAGTTTTACGTATAAAAGTGCGCCCGGATGATCTTGCCCGCTTTGGGATTTCCACTGATGAAGTACTTTCGCTGATTGAAGCGATTGGTGGCAAGGGCATTGGTGAAGTCTACGAAAAGCAGATGCGTTTTGGGCTTGTGGTTCGATTGGCCGAGTCTTATCGCCAGGACCCTGAGGCAGTGAAGAAAATCCTTATTACTGCGAGGGATGGTAAGCGTATTCCGCTGGAAGAAGTTGCGGATATTGTTCTAGAGGATGGCCCCACGGTGATAAACCGTGAGTGGAGCCAAAGGCGTATCGTGGTATCGTGCAATGTTCGTGAACGCGATGTGGCTTCTTTTGTGAAAGAGATACGTCGTAAAATTCGAGATAATGTGCTACTGCCAGCGGGCTATCATATCGAATACGGTGGGCAGTTTGAAAACTTTGAACGCGCCCGTACACGTTTGATGATTGTGGTGCCGACGGTACTGGTTCTTATTTTCTTCTTGCTGTATACAACCTTTAAGAATAGTCGCGATGCTGTGATTATTTTTACCGGAATACCCTTTTCTGCAGTTGGCGGAATCATCGCGCTGAAATATGGCGGCATGCCTTTTTCTATTAGTGCTGGGGTTGGCTTTATTGCATTGTCTGGTATTTCCGTACTTGATGGTCTTGTGATGGTGTCCAGTATTCGTAATCTTGTAAAAAAAGGGAGCGACTTACAGGCGGCCATTCCGCTTGCTGCCTTGAGCAGGCTTCGCCCGGTGATGATGACATCGCTGGTGGCAGGTATTGGTTTTATTCCCATGGCGATTTCCAGCGGTGTCGGAGCAGAAGTTCAACGGCCACTGGCATATGTTGTTATTGGGGGCGTTATTTCTGCAAATATTTTAACCCTCATGGTTCTCCCTGTGCTTTATTCACTTTTTGGAAAACCGTTAATAAGTCAGGAGGATTGAGTTGATGAAAAAAATAGTCACTTATAAAGCATTTTTTGCTTTTGCAATCATCCTGCTTCTCGCATCGTGTCAGTCTTATAAAGCCATGCTGTTAGAACCTGAGAAAATACTAGAGGACTTGAAGAAAGAACGTGAGTCACATGTACCCCAGAAGCACTTAAGTTTTTCTGATGCGGCAAAGCTAATGAAGCAGAATAATCTTAAATTAAAGCGTCTTTTGCAAAGCTACAAAGGCTATCAGAAAGTGGCAGAGCTTAAGACACCTTTGTCAAATCCACGCTTGGGATTTGCACCTGAATTCAATATAAGCCTAAGCGATTTCGCAAGCCAAACAAAGTCCTTTGTGAGCCTGGGCTTCAGTATTCCTCTGGGTCCTCGACTTAGACGTAGTAATGAACTAAAGCACTTGGCTGCGCTAAAGGCATACAACGAGCAGGTGATTATTCATCGTGAGCTCTACTTCAAACTAACGAAATCATATGTGGGATTTTCTCAGGCAAAGACCCTCTTAAAGGTTCAAGATAGTATTAGCCAAGTGCTTAAGGTGCACCATAAGGCCAGTAAGAAGATGCAGCAATTGGGTTCAGTCACCAAATTAAGTGTAAATGCAATTGAGCTTCAACAAATGGAACTCAAGCTCGAACAGCTTGAGCAGGAAATTAAGATGCGAGATGAGTTGGGTGTGCTATCTCAATTAATTGTTGTTAGCTCAGATCTGTTGGCCGATAAAAAGGTAGATGATTTGCCTACACCAGAAATCTCACACAAACTCGATTATCTAAAGAAAATCATTATCAAAAATAACCCTATACTAGCACGCTCTGAAATGGATTTTCATATCAGTGATGCGAAGCTTCGTTTAGAATTGGCAAAGCAGTACCCCGATTTAAAGATTGGATTT
>JABSQK010000291.1 GCA_013215875.1 Lentisphaeria bacterium | reverse complement strand
TTATAAAAAGATCTGCCTCTCGGAATTAGCCCCCGTGCTTGAAACACTGATCTATCTCAAACATGAAACGTCTGTCTGGTTTGAGATTACCACCCTGCTCATTCCCGGCGAAAACGATTCCGAAAAAGAACTCAATGAAATGACCGAATGGATTGTCGAAAAACTCGGCACCGATGTACCAATACATTTCAGCGCCTTCCACCCGGATTTCAAAATGCAGGACATCCCGCGTACCCCCCATTCCACATTAATTATGGCCAGAGATATCGCACTGAAAAACGGCATCCAATATGCCTATGTCGGCAATGTACATGACTTCGACCGTGAGAGCAGCTACTGTCCCAATTGCAATGAGTTACTCATCGGCCGCGACTGGTACGTGCTCAGCGACTGGAATATGAAAAATGGATCCTGTAAATATTGCCAAACAAAAATTCCCGGTGTATTCGAAGATAGCCCCGGCACCTGGGGCTCAAAACGCATGCGCGTAAAGATGAGCTGAGTAGGATTAGAAGTCGAAAGAGCCAACGTTTGGGAGAGCATTCTTAATATCCCTCAGTTCTCTTAATGGTACATCCTTCCGTGACATTACTAATTGGTTAAAATCTTCCAGTATAGCTAATTGTTTGATTTTTTGATGAGCATTTTCGGTAAAAACATTGCCACTTATATTCAAATATCGCAATTGGGGACATTGCACCAGAATATCAAATAAGTTCTCGATCTGCATCCCACAATCTTTAATCGACAATCGAGATAATTGCTTTAAGCTTGATAAGCCTTCGAGCCCTTTTTCTGTGATATTATTTTCACCCAATGATACACAATCTAGATTTGGATTTTCACATATCTCTAAAATATTTTCATCAGTTAGGTTGCTTCCTTCAATTGCAATATTTTTTAATTTTTTAAAATCTTTTAACTCTTTTACAAAATCCTCTGGGAAATTACATGCATTTATATACAAACTTTCTAGTTCTGTAAAATCACCTAATGTTTGAACATCCTCTGGAAAATGACATGTATTTATATACAAACTTTCTAGTTCTAGAAAATCACCTATTGTTTGAACATCCTCTAAAGATAAGTCTACTTCATGAACATGAAGATTTTGCAAATTAAGATTCTTAAAATAAGCCAAGTGATTCTTCATTTTAGGAGTTGAAATACGCAGTTCTTTTATTAGATCAACCCGTGGTATATATTCCAGTAGGGTTATATCAATCGAATCTTTCAATTCTATAGAGTTTCTTTCGGAAGTTTGTCCGCCGATTTTTCTGATATAAGCATCGAGTTCTTGAAAATACATTTAATTCCTCCTATAATTTCAATCCACAAATAATTAGTTTTTTAGAAAATTTAGAAGTCGAAAGAGCTAACGTTTGGGAGAGTATTCTTAATATCCCTAAGTTTTCTTAACGGTACATCTTTCCTTGACATAACTAATTGGTACAAATTTTCCAGTTTAGCTAATTGTTTAATCTTTTGATGAGCATTCTCTGTAAAATTATTACCACTTATATCCAAATACCGCAATTGGGGACATTGTGCAAGAATATCAAATAAGTTCTCTATTTGCATCCCACAATTTTTAATTGACAATGAGGATAATTGCTTTAAATCAGCCAACCCCTCTAGTCCCTTTTCTGAAATATTGTTTTCATCAAATGAGACTCCCCTCAATTTAGAATTTCCAAGTATCTCTAAAACCCCATCGTCAGTTAGTTTGCTTTCGTATATTGCAATATCTTTCAATTTTATTAGGCCTTTAAGCTCTTTGGCTGATTCATTCGAAAAATGACTTTCGTATATATATAACCTTTCTAGTTCTGTAAATTTACTAAGTCCTCTACATTCAACATTTCCAGAAATAGATAAAAACAATATATCTAAAAATTCAAATAGGGCTAAATCATCTTCTTCTAATTCAAATGTTGCATTTTTAATTTTTTTTAATTTACTCAGAACAGAGACATCTTTTTTAGATAAAACATGCCCCGTTTTTTCCTTCAGAAATCTGCTGACAATCCGCAATTCTTTAAGATTCTCGAAATTTGCTATTGTTTGAATGTCTTCGGATGATAAATCTGTTTCCCTTATAGCAAGACTTTGTAAATTAAGGTTCTTAAAATAAGAGAAGTGACCTTTCATTTTCGGAGTTGAGACACTTAGATATTTCACATCAACTCGTGGTATATATTCAAGTTGTGTTATGTCAACCGAATCATCTATATTGACTACTTCCCGTTCATCAATTTCACCACCTATTTTTTTTATATAGGTTGAAAAATCATCATACATAATAAATCCCTTTTTCTTATTATCTTACCAGTTATAACAATCCATGGCTGCATCACGAAATTTATAACCCTCAAATCGAATTGATTGTCCATGTGCTTCATCCCATTGACAATCAAACTCCAAAGTAAATAGACCTTCCTTAATTTCCTCTACACTATAATGTCCAATGACAATTTTATTAAATACAATAACTGGAAGAAGGTCATCATAAGTTCCCTCCGTTTCTTCAAGAATAATTAAAACATCTAAATCTTCGAGCTCATGATCATCTTCATATTGCCTTACAGAGGCCTCTAATTCCCGTCGATAGGCAACTGTCATTTCTTCCTGTATATCATGTATTTTCTCAACTGTTTTTAGATGTGCCTCAGGTATAACTCCATCGATTTTACCAATTTCAAGTAATAATTTCCGATCAAATAATGTGTCAATTTCATAATGTGTATACAATTCATGATCTGCTATTAAATTCTTTTGTGGGTCAAATTGTGGCATATTATCTCCTTTAGTTATCCCATGTCAGTGAATTAATAGTCTACTAAATGAAGGGACTATTTCAAGCTGTCACCCCTCAATTATACCCGGGACCGCGCTCGGAGAGCCCGTCCTACTTAAAAATCACTTCACCTTTGCCAATCCGCTCCAATGGGTATAGCGCGATGAGATAAGCTGGCGTTTCATTTGCCAGTCCACATCGAAACCGCAGCGCGCCGGGCGGATAGTTTCCTTGCCGAAGCGTCTGTTTATTTCATCGAGAACGGACATCACTTTAGTGGAACGGTCACGATCAATCGTATCGAGAAAATCCGGATGCCGTTTGTCCTTCGGCAGCAAACCGCTCAAAAGTACACCGGCTTTTTTATAGCGTTTGCCATCGATGAAAATCCGACCGAGCGCTTGCAGGGCAATGCTGATAAGTTCCGTGCTATCATCCGTAGGTACTGCCAGTGAGATACTTGCGGAGCGACCATAGTATTCCTCCTTGGTAAAGTAACTTGTTTCCACCCAAACCTCGACAATCTTTGCCACAGAATTCTGCCGCCGCATTTTCAATGCGGCGCGGCAAGCATAGCTTGACACCGCTTCCTGCAAATCGCCCAGACTGTAAACGGCTTGCGAAAAGGCTCGCGAATTACAGATAGCTTTTTTATCAGGCGTCACCTCCTCTAGCGGAATACAGGAGGTGCCGCGCAATTCATAAACCGTGCGCAATCCCTCAACAGTGAAATGTTTGCGGATCCATAAATCGTCATCTATCTTGCAAAAATCTGCGACCGTATAAATACCAAACGTATTCAGCTTGCGGGCATAGCGTCGGCCAATACCCCAAATATTTTCCACCTCTATTTTTGACAAGCGCGCATCGTCGTCCGTAAAACGCAGTACCCCGCAGCGCAGCTTCTTAGCATAATGACTCGCGAGCTTTGCCAAGGTCTTTGTCGAACCAATGCCGACAGTTACCGGCATCCCAGTCCATTGTGCAACCCGTGCTTTCATCTGCTGCCCCATTGTTTCGGAAATATCAGTTTCCGAAAAGACAAAGGCTTCATCAATTGAATAAATTTCCAGAGTCGGGCTAAAGGTATAAAGCGTATTCATCACTCGCCGGGAGATATCGCCATACAATTCATAGTTCGATGAAAAGACCGCGATATTCTCTCGGGCAATGAGCTCCATGATCTGATGATACGGTTTGCCCAGTGCAATGCCCATGGCCTTCACTTCATAGGACATGGCAATTACACAGCCATCATTATTTGAGAGCACCAGCACCGGGCGCGATTCCAGGTCTGGGCGAAAGACCCGTTCGCACGATGCATAAAAGTTATTGCAGTCCACTAGTGCAT
>JABSQK010000290.1 GCA_013215875.1 Lentisphaeria bacterium | reverse complement strand
TATGAGGCATTTTTTGATCATCGACCCGTTTGTTCAGAGTGGACATAACGTATTTGCCATTTATTGCATTGTGGTAGGATTCAATGGCGGGGGTTGCGGACCCCAGAATGACTGTGGCATTTTCCTTTAATCCACGCATAACTGCGACATCGCGGGCGTTGTAGCGCGGTGACATTTCACTTTGTTTGTAGCTGTTTTCATGTTCTTCGTCGACAATGATCATGCCGACATTTTTGAATGGAGCAAAAAGCGCGGATCTGGCACCGACGGCAATTTTCACTGTGCCATTATAAATCTTGCTCCATTCATCGTAGCGTTCGCCATCGCTAAGGTGGCTGTGCAGGACACTGACTTTATCCCCAAAGCGGGCGCGAAAACGCTCAGTAGTTTGTGGTGTGAGGGCAATTTCGGGGACTAGGATAATTGCCTCCTGGCCTTTCTTTAATATTTCTGCAATGCCCTGCATGTAGACTTCAGTTTTACCACTGCCGGTAACGCCCATAAGAAGAATAATATCTTTTTTCTCTTTGTTTATGCTAGCGATGACTTGCTTGAGTGATACGGCTTGTTCATCTGTGAGTTCCAATGGTTGATCAGGTAGGATATTGCCGCCTTTAAATGGGCTGCGCTCTTCGATTTCTTCCGTGCGGACCAGCAGTCCTTCACCTTCGAGGTTTTTAATCATGGCATAGGAAGCATGGTTTTTAAGGGAATAGAGCGCCTCGGTTTTTAGAATTTGCATGCGCTTAAGAACTGCTGCCTGTTTGGGCGATTTTGTTTCCTTTGCTTGAATGGCTGCAGCAATATCTGCATCTTCATTAAGGTGAATCATTTTGCGCATTTTATGTTTGGTTTTACCACTACGAACAGCTGCGGGGAGAAGACACTGGATGGCCTGTTCCTTCGAGCAACAATAATACGATGCCATCCATTCACCCAATTCAATGAGCTTGTGTGGTATGGACGGTTTATCCGTGAAGACCTTGTTTATCTCTTTGAGTTCCTTATGGTAGCTGCTTTTGTCTATAAGGTCGAGTACGAAACCAGTCATGACGGTGTGATTGAATGGAATTTCCACCTGACTGCCAATCTCTATGAGATGGCGGTAGCCTTCTGGAATGCGATAATCAAAGACGCGATCGAGAGATAGACTAACAATTACTTTGGCTATGGGCTTTGTATTCATAATAAAGTCAGATACCATAAACAGTTATGAAATAATGTCTAACTTAATTAGGTTTGAAAAAGTATGTTAACAAAAGAAAGTGTTCTCACATATCGTGTTCCCTATGCAGATACGGATCAGGCAGCGGTAGTATACTACGGTAATTATCTGGCGTATTTCGAACGGGGCCGCTCGAGTGTATTGCGTGACATGGGCTATCCGTATTCGAATTTTGAGAAACTGGGCTACAGATTGCCGGTGATCGAAGCGCATGTTGACTACAAAAGCTTTGCCTGTTACGAAGACGAATTAGATCTGCATGGTTATTTTGAGGTAACTGACAAATTACGCCTTAAGGCACACCATGAAATACGGCGTGGGGATACACTCATTGCTTCAGGGTATACAATACATCTTTGTTTTTCCATCGAACGCCAAAAGCCGGCACGATTCCCAGATGCATTTTATACGAAGCTTGAGGACTATTGCAATGCCTAAATTTGAGCATCTGCGGCATAAACCCCCGGTGGAACTGAGCAGAGAACGGCAGATAATTCTCGCCTGTGCACCGATGCGCAGTAATGTGAATATCTCAACGATTGTTCGTACGGCGGGCTGTTTTGGTATTGGAAAGATCATCCTTTGTGGCACAAATAAAGTGGATCGTAAGATTGCCAGGGATGGTGCGGACTCTGTAGAGATCGAGAATCGTTCGTCACTCGTACCCGTGATAAAAAAACACAAAGAGCAGGGCTATCATGCCGTGGGGCTCGAGCAGACGACGGGTTCGCAATCGCTTTACAGCTTTGCGTTTCCTGAAAAGACTTTACTTGTTATTGGTAGTGAACGGGATGGCCTGAAACAGGATGTATTGGACCAGCTTGATACAGTGGTGGAAATTCCCGTCTATGGCATGCCCTATAGCTATAATGTGGGCACAGCGGCCTCTATTTGTCTCTACGAATACTGTAAGCAGCATTCGTAGAGACAAAGGAACAAGGATATATGTCTAATTAGTGGAGGACGCGCGAAGCAAAATCAGTATATTGTATAAGTGGACCTTTTTTCGACATTTTGCATTTTTACCATTTTTATGACCTTAAAATAGAGCGCTCACAAGAAAGTCGCTCTGAAGCCCTTGCTTGTATCTGTAGATCTTGGATCTATATTGAAACGCTTTAATAATTGAAGGATTTCTTATGTCAATTGCGGAAAAATTTCCACTGCATTTATACAATAGTCTGGGTCGCGAGAAAACGCTTTTTGAAGCTATAAATGCTCCAAATGTTGGGATGTATGTTTGCGGTCCAACGGTCTATGACGATCCACATCTTGGGCATGCTAGAGCTGCTATTACTTACGATGTGGTCTATCGCTACCTGACTGCACTGGGCTATAAAGTTCGCTATGTGCGTAATATTACCGATGTGGGTCATCTTGAAAATGAGGAAGAGGATTCCGGTGAAGATAAGATCAGTAAGCGCGCCCGCCTTGAATCGCTTGAGCCCATGGAAATTGTTCAGAAATATACCAATAATTACCATAAGAATATCGATGAACTAAATTGTCTTCCACCCAGTATTGAGCCGCGGGCTACCGGCCACATTATCGAACAGATAGAAGCTGTAAAATCTGCCATAGACAACGGTTTTGCCTACGAGGTAAATGGCTCTGTCTATTTTGATTTGCCGAAGTATATGGAGTCGAATCACTATGGCGAATTGTCGGGCAAGGTGCTTGAGGATTTACAGGTCGGCACACGGGATACAAAAGGCCTGGATGAAAAACGCAGTCCTTCGGACTTTGCCTTGTGGAAAAAAGC
>JABSQK010000029.1 GCA_013215875.1 Lentisphaeria bacterium | reverse complement strand
GTCTGGGAAACAGACATGTGGTGTCAGTTCCGTGAAATGCCTATGGGCGATCCAGACTTCAATACCAACTTGCCAGCGACCCCCTTCTCCATCCGCACGCCGAGTGGTAAAATTATTCCCGCCCAGGTAATAGATGCCCAACCCTACTGGATGACACGCTGTGCACGCCTGGCCTTCCCCATTGAAGAACTGGCTGCCGGCGGCTACAGTATTTACACCTGTTTCCCTGAAGAAGCCAAAGCAACTGTAAAAAATCCAGTAAGCGTGAAACGCATGCATCAAACGGATGGCAGTCACGATATAGAAAATCATGGCTGGCAGATGTCGAACAGCAAGGTGAGCATACAAATTTCAAATAGCGATGGTTTGATTCATTCAATGGTGGAGACTGCTACGAAGCGTGAGTTTGCCGAACAGCCGCTGGGACGTATCGAAATCTGTGATGAAAAACCCATGGACTTTTCGGCCTGGGAAATTGGCGAACGCAGGCCTGCAGAAGATGTCGAAGTAACAAACGTATCCGCCACTGCGCACGGGCCTTATATCGCCAGGATCGCTACGGAATGGCGCTTTCGCGATTCCAAATTCACCACCACATATGAACTGCGGCACAATGATCCAAAGATCTATATTCGCATCGAAGGTCTCTGGCGTGAATGGGGCGATGAAGTAAAAGGCATGCCAGCAATGAACATTGCATTCCCGCTAAATCTCGAAAATATAAAGCCGCGTTACGAAATTCCCTTTGGCAGCATTGTTCGCGATACGGTTCCAGGCGTGGTGGTACCAACACTGCGCTGGACCATGCTCACTGGAAAACAAGGCAAGGCAAAGGCCGGACTGCTTATTTTAAATCACTGCAAACATGGACAATCTGTCACCGACAATATCTTCAGAGTCGATCTGCTGCGTGCCAGCTATTGGCCAGATCCGCTGCCAGAAGCAGGAGAACATACCATGGAACTTTCCATTCAAGCATTTGCCGATGCACCGAGCGAAGCGGAAGCCTGTCAGGCCGCTCAGACGATAACCCAACCCTTGCGCGTCTGCGGTACAGACAGCCACAAAGGCACACTGCCCGCTGATGTCACAGCCTTCGAACTATCTATGAATAATGTAATCGTC
Organism: Lentisphaeria bacterium; assembly: GCA_013215875.1. Classification (GTDB taxonomy): domain Bacteria; phylum Verrucomicrobiota; class Lentisphaeria; order JABSQK01; family JABSQK01; genus JABSQK01. The sequence goes on along the minus strand of JABSQK010000029.1, from coordinate 57,414 downwards.
AGTGCCTTTAAAAAAGCTGAAGGCCGTGATGCTTTTGTCATTCGCCTTATTGAAACTGCCGGTAAAAAAGCACAGGGATCCTTAAGCATTAACAAAGAGAGTCTTGGAAATATTGTCTCCGTAGAGCAAGCGGATATAATCGAGCGACCAAAGGGAAAGAAACTGATCTCGAAAAAGAACAAAATATTTCTAAAAATGAACCCCTTTGAAATTGCAACATTAATTATTGAAACGGAAAAATAATTGAGATACATAAGACATCATGTCTTATGGCCGCCAGCAGGCATATTTGTAAAACTAATATTTTCGGGCCAGAGGCCGAATTTAAGAACATATTCGTTTGTCTTCGACTCACCGAGTATGTTGGTGATGCCCAGTAAAATAATTGAGATACATAAGACATCATGTCTTATGGCCGCCGGCAGGCATATTTGTGAATCTTATGGCCGCCGGCAGGCATATTTAGCAAATTAAGATTTCGGCCCAGAGGCCATACGGCCCTCTAAGATCACACTCGGAGAGCTCGAACAAAGCGAGTTTGGCAGTTTCCTCTTGAAAAAATACCTCCTGAATGCATTTTACTACTTTGTTTTAGATCTATTAAATTAATTAAGGAACCCTTATGTATCGTAATCTCGTATTTATTATTGTCACCCTTTGTATTTTCGTATCGCCTTTGGGTGCTCAGGACCCAGGAACAGCAGTTAAGAAAACTGAACCAGCTAAAGCGCCAGCGACTGAATCAGCAGTAAGCAAGAAATCTGCTCCAGCCGAAATTTCTGAAACCAGCGCACTGTTCACTAAATTAAAAGATACAGGCAGAACAGGTATAGCCTTGCTGTTGATTTCAATTGCTGCCCTCACCTTCATGCTAGAGCGCCTGGTGAATTTGCGTCGTTCAAGGATCAGTCCTAAGGGATTGTTTGAATCTGCGGATACATTATGGGAAGCCAAAGACTACGATGGCATTCTTAAACTTTGCGCAAATAAAAAAAGTGCACTTTCAAAGGTTCTCGTTGAGATCGTTATGCAACGATCTCGTAAACTCGAAATTGTTTCTATGCTCGCTGGTGATGTTGCCTCACGAGAAATTCGTCATCATTTGCAACGGGCTTACCCCTTGGCAGTCTGTGCGACGATCAGTCCTCTGCTTGGATTATTTGGTACAATTGTTGGTATGATTGGTGCTTTTGAAACCGTCGCAGTCGCTGGCGAAATGGGTGATCCCAGCCTGATGGCTGGTGACATTGCCTTTGCCCTGATTACCACAGCGATTGGTTTGGTAATTGCTGTACCCTCTCTGGCAGCCTACCATTTCTTTAAAGTTCGGACAACAATCTACGCGCTAAATCTTGAAGAACTTGCTGGCAATACCGTGACCCGCTGGTTCCCAGCTGAAACTCAAACTGATAAGGCATAATCAATCATGCGATTAAACCTTGATGATAATGATGAAATAAACGTCGACATGGGGCCCTTGCTCGACTGCGTATTTCTACTGCTCATTTTCTTTCTCGTCGCGACGATATTGAAAAAGCCCGAAGAGGAATTGCCGATTAATTTACCGGAGCCAGCCGTAGCAGCAGTTAAAAGTGATATCGCCCAGGCACATGTGATTGGTATTGGGCCCGATGGCACATTCTATCTCGATGCGATACCCGTAGGACAGGCAGAAATCCACAAAAAGATAATCTCAATCGCGAAACGAAATAAGGCCGCTTATGTTCGCTTTGATGTGGATCAACAGGCACCGAGTAGTTATCTCATTCAAGTCCTCGATCTCTGTGCTTTTGAAGGTCTGACAAATTATAATATTCATACAAAAACACCTGAGGATATACCTAAGAAACCTAAAGGTAAATAACAATGGCAGCTGAGTCACCATCTAATAAGTCTGGTATAAGCCTGTACCTCTGGCTGGTACCTTCACTTATACTTCACATTGCTCTTGGTTATTATGTCTATAATCAACCAGACACCCCGGTCGAAGTTCCAGAGAGACGGGAACAAGTTATCGGTACAGAACAGGCTAAGGAAATAAATGAGCTCATCAAAGATTTAAAGGTTGAGGATTTCCGTAAAAAAGTCGGCCAGCTTCAAAACATTAAGACCAAGATGGTATCGAAGCGCGATGAAAAATGGACCGCCTATCTGAAATTTGAAAAGAGCCATTCCAAGAACCTAAAACCCATGCTCACAAAACGGCTAAAGCAGATAAATGAATCCCTTCAGAAAATTGATATACGCTTAAAGGATGCCGAAAAATCTGCAAAGAAAATGCATGCTCTTGAAGCGCAATTACGAACAGTCGTAAAAAATAAGGATTACATCAAACTAAAGGTCCTGACCAAAGACTACTTTAAGACCTGGTTCGAAACACAAGCCTTTCTCGACAGATCCGAACATGCGAATCTCTCTCAGCGATTGGCCACAGCAAAAAACTCTCTAGGCTGGGTTGGTACAGACATTGACTGGGATGGCTTTCAGGATAAACAGCTTCTCGCCAAGAAGGAGATTGAAAAAGGTTATCAAGTTCTCGATTATGGCCCGGCAGTGCGCATAAAAAAGGCCTCGGCACATATCGAAAAAGATGCCAGTACTTGGAAACAATTTCTGGGAGCTATAAAGGGTAAGAAAAAACTCAGCAGCAAAGAGGGCCTAAACAGGCAAAAAATCAACTTTACCTTAGGCGTAATTGTCGAACCAAGAAAAATATTAGCACAGGTACTTAAAGCCAGGAAGGCACATACAGCCTTTATGGCATTATTTGCTAAACATAGCAAAAGTATCGAAAGCACCATTGCTACAGGTAAATTCAAGTCCGGAGCCCACACCATGATACCGGCTAAGGAAAATCGGGTCCTCGATACGCTCGGTATGAAAGAACTCTATGATGAAGCAGTTGCTCTGGAATTTCATATGACCAAAATATTTAAGGAAGCCAGAGCTGCGATGATTTCGGTTATACAACGGCAGATTATTGAGCGATCTCTGAAAGATACCATCGTTCCCTATTCGCTGCGCCCAAAAATATCAGCCGATGAACTTAGCGCGGCTGCGGTTAATGCAGATGATATCAAACGTCTAAAAAAGGCCGTAAAAAAAGCGGGAATAGAAATGGATGGCATGATCGCTATTACCCTAGCCATGCTCGATGCTCTAGATCCACATATCGACCTGGCCTTGCCTTCCGATGAATATGAAGACTTCGAAGAGGACAGGCCGATGACCGATGAGGATGTCGCCAATATGCTGGAAGATGCTGAAGAGGCGATCGCCATTGCCCTCCAGGCGATGACAGAAGCGCGTGCGATACAGGACCTAGTAAAGAAAAAGCGTCTTGTGGAAATTGAGGCAACAGAGGCGACTGAATTTGCCATAAAAATTATTCGTGTTGCTGCCAAAGAGCTCAAAGAGAAGGATGCTAACATTCTCGACACCCTGGATGAGGCAATTGCCCGAACCAAAAAAAGTCGTAAGGCCATGAAAAAGGCCGATCAAAAGAAAGAGCAACCCCTTGCCAAAAAAGCAGAAGAGGCCTTAATGAAAAGTCTTGAAAAAGCAGTGGCCCTCGATGAAGCTGGGGTTCTTGAAGATAAGGAGCCCTTTGAGCATGAGGGTGAAGAGCATGAGGGAGAAGAGCATGGTGAAGGCGAAGGACCTATGTCCGAGGAACAAGAACTTGAGATGATGTCAAAAGCAGACTATGGCTTAATGGTAGATGTATCCAGATACATGGTGAAAAAGAAAAAGGGCAAAGGACATGGCATGCCGGGTTGGCGAAAAGCCAGCAGGAGAAACGTCAAGGGACGCCGGGGAAAGGGCGGACAAAACTATAAGGGACCGCCTGAAGTAAGCCTGACCTATAAGGGATTTGGGGCGCAGAAAATTATGAAAGTCGGAAAAGGTGCAACATGGTTTCATCTCAACAACTGGTATATCATTGGCCCCTTTCCAAATAAGGGACGGAAAAATCTCACGGCTGTATTTCCGCCTCAATCAATCATAGATTTAAATGCTGTGTATAAAGGAAAGGATGGCAAGTCTGTAAAGTGGCAATACGTTTCATCCCCATCAGTCATCGACAGGAAATACGCCAGGAATAATCAAAGGCGCCTCGAAAATTCGCAGATCCACCCACCCGATGCACAAATGTATGTTATCTATTACGGCTATACGGAATTGTGGTGTGAGGAAGCCCAAGACCGCTGGCTCGCAGTCGGTAGTGATGACCGGGCCGATATCTGGATCAATGGATATCATGTCTGGCAAAGCAGTAACCGCCTGAAGGCCTGGGAAATTGGCGAAGGCCTGCGACGGGTCCATTTCAAAAAGGGTCGAAATAAAATTCTTCTGCGTCTGGAAAACGGCTGGTATGCCACACAATTTTCAGTCATCATCAACCTCAATGACAAACGCGTGAAACAGAAAAAGCAGAAAGCAGAAAAGAAATAGACTGCTTAGTTTTTAATATTCCCTGGGAACGCTGAGCCCCAGCTCGGCATTAGTCCAGTATTCCCTGGGAACGCGCCCGGCTCCAGAGTGTGTAAAAAAGGACGTTTTTCTATGTAGTTAAGCGATTCTTCGCTGTCAAAGCTGCGAAACGCCCAGCAGCCAAAGGCAAAGCGAATGGCGACGCCATGAGAACGTAGTGGCAACAATGGGCTCACTACATAGCGCGCTTACTGCAGTCTAGCACTATTTGGAAAGTTCTATGTGTTTTTCACACGGCCTCGGCTCGGGGGCATCAGAGAGATAGTGTTTTGTTATGATTGTTGAGTGTTGAATTACAAAACTAATGAACGATGGCCTTATCAAGAACATAATATCTAATGTATTAATGCAGGCGGGCCAGAAGTGCTTGGTAAGCTGCAAGCGAACAAGCATGTAAGCATCTTTAGGCCGCCTGCGTACCCGGAGAACAGCGACCATTAGCAGATAAGGAGGATACGCGCTCGGAGAGCCCAGCCTACTTCAAAGCATTCCAAAATTGACATAATTCGTATCTGACTTAGACTATACTATCATGAGCAAACGTAATTACCCAATTAGCCGAAAGGGCTTTATCAAAACATCAGCGGCTTTATCATTGTCTCTTCCATCTGTCGTTTACGGGGCAGAGGATTCTACCCTGCCATCCGGGCTTATCATGGTCACCTCTGGAAACCGCATTGACTTACTCTCATTAAAAACGGGCAAAATCATTTCAACAATAAACGACTTCTTTGCTTCGCATGCAGTGGTTCCAGTAGAAGCATTAAATCGATTTTTTATTCACGGTAAGTTTAGAAAAGACAAAGACGGGGCTGTACTTGTTTTTCAGGTTGATCCAAAAAAAGAAACCGCCAAGCAAATTGCCAAAGTTGTTTTGAAAGGCGGAACACCACTGCACTGGCAGCCGAATCCTGAACAGACTTTAATCCAATATAATTGCATCGGTGCAAAGAATCTGCACGTCCTCGACACAAAAACTTTAAAACTAAAAACCTATGCCGGTGGTGGGGTGCATTCCAACATGGCATTTTTTAATCAAAACAAATGGCTGCTTGCGACCGATCGGCTCAGAGGCGGCACGACCTTACGAATAATTGATCGTGATAAGAATTCTGTCTTGAGTGCAACTGCTGTTGGTGGCTGGGGCCACGGTATTACAGTGAATCATAAAATGCAACGCGCCTTTGTCTGGGCGAATGATGGTGTGCACATGGTCGATCTAAGTGAAAAAAATATCGGCAAACATCTCGGGCGAATCGCACCCACAAAGAAAGGACAACGTTCCTGGTTCTGCTGGACACCACAAGGCGGACGATATAGCCATGACCAAACGTGGAATTGGAATGACGGTGATAGTTTTTCAGATGAATTAACCGTGATCGATACTGAGAAGAATGAGTTACTAAAAGTCGCTTCAAAAGGTGAAGCCTTGGGAACACTGGCTGTATCGCCTGATGGGGTGATTGGCTGTGCCGGCTCACACAACTCAAAGAATGTGTCTATCTTCGATATAAAAAACAATAAGTACCTTGGAAAAATAAAAGCAGGAAAAGGCGGGGATGGTTTTTTTGATCGGGATATCGGCTTTTCAAAAAACCGGCGATTCGTCTTTGTGACAAACCCGCCACAAAAAACACTGTCCATACTCGATGTAAAAAATCTTAAAGAAATCAAACGCATCGATCTTCCCGGAACGCCTCAGTGGATGAAAGTATTAACTGTTTGAGTAGCTGCGACACGCCGTGGTGCAGAAAAGCGATTTGCTGCGGAATAGCAAATGAAGATTTCGGGCCGGAGGCCACGAGGCCCAGTTTTATCAGCCGTGGCAGAAAAGTCAATCCTGGATCGCGCTCGGAGAGCCCGACCTACTAAACAACATGCCGCTAAAGTAGCTGCGACACGCCGTGGTGCAGAAAAGCGATTTGCTGCGGAATAGCAAATGAAGATTTCGGGCCGGAGGCCACGAGGCCCAGTAGAATGCGAAGCGACCAAACTAAACCTGTCGGCGACAGGTTCCTACGAATAGCGAACGCGACCATACGTTTGCTGTGACCGCGCTCGGAGAGCCCGGCCTACTTTAAACTTACGACTTCTTCTTAACCGCTTTCGCTTTTGATTTCTTCTTTGGTTTAGCTTTCGCTTTCTTCTTTTCTTCTTTCTTCTTTTTTCCTGGTGATGCCCCGCCCTGCCAGCGTTCATACCAGTCCAATAGAAACTCTGTTGGGGCATAATCGTGGATGGTCAATCGTTGCTGATCGGGAAGGTAATTGCCGATGTGCCAACCTAGCGGTTGGTAAAGAACAAGGTCTCCGGCATCCATGCATGCACGGACAGCATTCGGCATGCCGCGACAATAAGCTAGGTTGCCACGTTCCAATTCTTCGTAGCTCGCATCTTTATCGGGACGGGGTGATCCGGATGCCTCTTTCTCACCTTCTATGTTCGAGCGCAGGTGACTGCCCGGAACTAGCCAGGTGCAATTATCTTCATAGAGCGGACAATTAATCTGGTTGAACCACAGAGGGTCATATCTTATCCGTTCGAATTCTTCATCGTCTGGTGGATTTGACCCTTCGGTAATATCCCGATGCCAATCGGTGCAATAGGGTTTATTCAAGGGTTCAACAAATAGTCCCATACGGCCAAGGCCGGTGCGCCCAAGCAGATGCTCCGGTGTTAAAATTTTACCAATAGCTTCAACTAGTACTGGTAACTGGGAGTAGTCCTCGAATGATTTTAAATCAATATCGTAATTACAAACAGGCTGCAAACGCTGAGCTTGTGGATCCTTGTGTATTTCCCGGGCAATTCTCGGCACATCCCGCGCCGCATGACGCAGGTCTTTAATCAATGAAGGCGGCAGAATATCTCGAAAAATAATATAGCCTTCCTTGTAGTAGTGGTGCCGCATCGAGTCGCAGTATTCAAATGCCATTTTCAAATTCCTTTTGTTTTGCTCACAATGATCTGTGCATATAGAAAGTCAATAATTTTTTAAGGAGCGGGTTAATTTTTTGGATACGAATATTGATTATTGGTTCTCTTGATCCTTCAAAGCCTTGAGATGAAGTAGGTGCAATTCATCCTTTTTACGATTGGCAACTTGCTTAGAACCAATCAGTCCGTCTAAACTCAACATACAAATTTTGCTATTAAGAATTTCGATCTCATCTACCAATTTGTTTTGAATGTAGTAATCGTATTCATAATATACCTTATTTGTATTTCCGATAAAACTGAGCATATCTATTTCGCCAAGGTCAGTTTTAAATAAGAATTGCCCGCCTTTATTTAGTTGTTTAATATCAGGTAATATTACTTTTCCAGCTTGTCCCCGATGAGATGCATTTACAGTAAGTAAAAAATCTAAGATTTTCTGATTATTCTCTTCACTATTTCTATACAAAAAATCAATGTCATAAGTCGTGATACTTGCTCCATGCAAAGCTGCACACACGCCACCTATTAAAATGAAATCGATTTCAGCGAAGTGAAGTTCCTGGATGATATGTTCAAAATTCAATTAATTCACTTTTTTGGAATTTTTAAGAAGAGACTGCATGGAATCAACATTTCTCTGAAGTTTTCGTAAGCGCTCTGTATGAGTTAATGCAAGGTTTTCTCTAATTTGCGTTAAATCTATACCGTTTTCATCACTATCTTTATTCTTTATTTCCATACCGAAAAGTAGGCTTATTTTTTCATAAAACAAAGGGTTATGCATAATCGATACAATCATATAGGGTTTAGCAATCTGAATTTCTATGTGTTTAAGGCATCCTTACCTGTTTTACTTCATGTGTAGCGCGGCCGCTATGAGGCTGCGTTTTTTTAACAGGCTCATAGCGCCTGTTTTACTTCATATGATTCATGTAGTTAAGGCATCCTTGCCTGTTTTACTTCATTTGTAGCGCGGCCAAAAATAAGGATGAAATCGCTATTTTTTCCGTAGGCAGTGCCATTCGACGCGATATTTGGGGTGAACAGTATTAAGCCCTTTTTTGTTTAATTTTAATAAAATACTATTTTACACCTTTCCAAATTGAGAATCTATACTACCGTGTATTCAAGCAGGTGCACGACGCACTGCTTTTTGGTTTACATCTACACAAAGATAAGGGGTATATATGTTATATCGCACATTAGGAAAAGCCGGACTAAAAGTAAGCGCAATCTCTATCGGTTCCTGGCGAACCTTTGGCCAAACCGTTGACGACGCCACTACTGACGCCTGTATGTCTGCTGCCTACGATGCCGGGATAAACTTTTTTGACGGTGCCGAAGCCTACGGTAATGGTGCTGCTGAACTCGCCATGGGTAAAGTATTTAAAGCAAAAAACTGGGACCGTGATACTCTGGTGATTTCCAGTAAAGTTGTTCGTGTGGGTGAGAAAGCAACGCAATCCGGTTTGTCACGCAAACATTTGGTCGAAGCCTGCGATGCTGCATTGAAGCGCATGCACCTGGACTATGTTGATCTGTTTTTTTGTCATCGCCCAGATCCCGATACGGGTCTCGAAGAAATTGTTCATACGATGAACGAACTTATCCAGCGCGGCAAAATATTTTACTGGGGTACCAGTGAATTTAGCGCGGAAGACTTGAGTGAGATGTATGCTATTGCTGCTCGTGATGGACTCGTTGGACCGACTATGGAACAGACCAATCACAGCATGCTCAATCGCAAACGCGTCGAAGGTGAATTGCTTCCGATCTATGAAGAACATGGTCTGGGCACGACAATTTATTCCCCTCTTGCCATCGGCATGTTAACAGGAAAATATAACGACGGTGTTCCAGAACGCAGTGCCATTGGCGAAGGTGGCGAATGGATGCAGTCGATTCTCTCTGATGAAAACCTGGCTAAAACCCGTCAGTTAAGTGCCCTTGCCGAAGAGCTGGACATGAAGACGTCTCAACTTGCATTGGCCTGGTGTCTTAAGAATCCGAATGTCAGCACATGTATTATTGGTGCAACTAAAGCAGAACAGGTCACCGAAAATGCCGCCGCCGCAGATAAGGTAGAAGCGCTCACGGATGAGGTGATGGAAAAGATTAAGGGAATTCTTGATTGAGAGATTTTAGTAGCTGCCAGTCGCCGAATGGCAGAAATTAGTTTTTATCTTTAATCTGAAACTATTGCTGGAATCGCGCCCGGGGGGCATTTTAGTTAAAGGGTCACTTTAGCCGAAAGTGATTAAAATGGGTGTAAGGTGCTAGCCACTTTCGGAGAAAGAGGCCTACTTATCATCGAGCGTATCACGGCATGTCGCACCTACAAACAGCGAGTGCCCCCGAGCCGAGGCTGTGTGAAAAGGACGTTTTTTCTATGTAGATAAGCGATCGTTGCCAGTCGCAGGCTCCTTGCGAAGCAAGCTTCGCCTCTGCCTTCGGCGGTCGCTTTCAAAGCTGCGAAACGCCCAATAATGGGCTCACTACATAGAGTGTTTACTGCAATCTGAATTTCTATGTAGTTAAGGCATCCTTGCCTGTTTTGCTTCATGTGTAGCGCGGCCGCTATGAGGCTGCGTTCTAACAAACAGTATAGGCATTATGGGTTTACCACATTAAAAACCAGCCACCGGGCGATATTCGTACGAGATATTGGTCTTCCGAGCGCCATTCTACATGGCCATCAGCTAATAATATGGAATTCCCATCGGGATGTCCATTATAGCCGGTGACATTGCCTCCTGAATCACCATTAATTCTGCCGCCAGCCCAAACTTCCCTCGTTGGGTAAAAGATGAGATGCGTTTTACGTGGCGATTTCCAACCACCCACATGGCCATCTGGAACATTTCCAGTGCAATATGATGGGCAATCATAGGAATGGGTATATTGAAAAGTTGATACAGGCCCTGGGGTATTGCCAGGACAGGAATCAAAGCGATAAAAGGCGATATAGACATTGTAACCAGTATTGGGGTAAAAGCTATCAGTATCATCCCACCATCTTTCTACGGCAGCACCCATGCCAAGGTTTCTATTATAGACCCAGGTTGGGCAAAACATGATTGAAGGATCACCGATATAGGTTTCCAGTTCACCACGCCAGTCCGCCACACAATTTGATACATTGGTTTCAACGCCAGCGTAGGTCCCGTGCCACTGAGGTGAGTTCACCGCATGCCAGGGAAATATGCCATCATGCTCAGATGCATATAATTGATAGGCCATAGCCTGTTGTTTTAAGTTGTTTTTGCAAAGTGCCTTTCGAGCTTCCTCCCGAGCACGACCAAGAACCGGTAAAAGCATTGCTGCTAATATTAAAATTATCGCAATCACAACCAGTAATTCTATTAAAGTAAATTTATGTTTATTTTTATGCATATACACGATATTATGTGTTTTAAGTTTTTTTTCAAGCTAATATTAAAACTCTCCTATGCCTTCCCCGTACTGCAAATTTACTGTAGAGACTCCCGATTCATCTTTACATTTAACCTATTACAGTTACCTTCGACAAACTTCAAATAAAGAGACTAATAATGCCTGCTCACTTAGAGAAAGTACCGTTTACGGCCGTCGTGATCACCGGTGGAATCTGGAAGACCTTGATGGATTCCAACCGCAATGCCACCCTGCCTATTCAACATTCACAGCTGCAGAAAACCGGACGTTTAGACGCACTCAAATTAAAGGAACGAAAAGGCTGTGGTCAACCGCATATTTTCTGGGACAGTGATGTGGCAAAATGGATTGAAGCAGCGGCCTACTCTCTCGCTTCTCACCCGGATAAATCCCTCGAGAAAAAAGTCGATCGCGTCATACTCGACATCGAAAAGACCCAGGCCCCAGATGGTTATTTCAACAGCCATTATCAGACCTTCCCAAAAAAGAAACGCTGGTCAAATCTGCGCGACAATCACGAACTTTATTGTGCAGGCCATCTGATGGAAGCCGCTGCTGCATACTATCAAGCGACAGGCAAGCGCCGCTTTTTAGATGTGATGATGCGCTATGCGGATCTTATTGATTCGCTCTTTGGCCCAGAGAAGGGAAAAATGCAGGGCTATTCCGGCCACCAGGAAATCGAACTGGCCTTAATCAAACTCTACGAAGTCACTGATGAAAAGCGCTATCTCAATCTCGCTACTTTTTTTATTAATGAGCGCGGCCAAAGCGGCCGGGGAAAGCCTCTTTATTTTGACCAAGAGGCGATCGACAGAGGTGATGAAGAAGGGTCTTATGAATTTGGCACTCATGAATACAGCCAAAGCCATATGCCTGTGCGAGAGCAGACAGAGGTGGTGGGCCACGCAGTGCGTGCCATGTACTTGTATAGTGGCATGGCAGATATCGCAGCGTATACAAAGGATACAAGTCTTCTTAAAGCCTGCAAAAATCTATGGAAAGGATTGCACTCAAAACGCATTGCCGTAACAGGTGGTCTTGGCCCGCGGGCGGGCAATGAAGGCATGACAGTTGATTACGATCTACCAGCCGAAGGTGCCTACCTGGAAACGTGCGCAGCGGTTGGCCTGGTCTTCTGGAGCCATCGTCTCTTTCTAGCAACCGGCGATGCTACCTACCTTGATACAATGGAACGGGCTCTTTATAACGGTACAATTAGCGGGGTCGATCCCAGTGGTTCGGAGTTCTTTTATGGTAATCCATTAGCATCGCATCCCCGATTTGATGGCAATGATAATTACCGTGTTCGAAAAACATATCACTATCGCCGTGAAGGCTGGTTTGGCTGCGCCTGTTGCCCGCCAAACCTCGCACGCATGATCGCTCAGTTTCCGGGATACATGCACGCAGTAAAAAACAAAACCGTTTTTGTAGCTCTATATGCCGATGCCACATCACAGATTGCTGTGGGAAAAACCAATGTGACTTTAACTCAGACTACCGACTATCCATGGAATGGCAAAGTGACGATTAAAGTGAATCCAGATAGCGAAGAAAGTTGGACCCTGGCCTTACGGAATCCGGGCTGGTGCCAAAAAGTGACTGTAAAAGTGAATGGGAAAAAAGTTCAACAGAAGCAGAGCAAAGGCTTCATTCTGATCAAGCGCGAGTGGAAAAAAGGTGATAAAGTGCAATTGGATATGGAGATGCCCGTCGAACAAATAGCGGTTCATCCCCTGGCCCGCCAGGTTGTCGGCAAAGTCGCCCTTCAGCGCGGACCTGTCGTATATTGTCTTGAAGAAGTCGATAATTCACAAGGTCTTGCCAATACCTATGTAAATGATAAAACGCGCTTTAAGATTTCGACTGGTCCGGCATCATTGGGCAAGGTACCCGTTCTTACTGCCAAAGCGTCCATGCAAGATATGGCTGCATGGAAAGACGATCTCTATAGAACAGATAAAAACAAAATGGTCAAGCGTGAGATCGTAGCGGTTCCCTACTTCCTCTGGGGAAATCGAAAACCAGGCGAAATGACTGTCTTTATGAACACCAGATAAAGCCTGGGATGATACGAAATTAACCCTAGGGTAAGAAAGTCTCCTGAAAGAGAAAACAATGAGATCGAATCAACTGCTTATACAAAATCAAAAACGCGATAATCTCAAACTGAGTAAAAGCTGGTCTCTGTCCAAAATGAATCAGGCACTAAATGCCAGCGATGACGCAAAAGAACCGGATCAGCAAATCCAAACAATGCCCCGAGTTCTCCAAATGAGTTCTTTGCAATATAATAGAAGAATTGACACTAAATAAAAAACAGGTAGATTACGAATCAAAACACAATGTATATCAATGAAATCCCCTCAAGTTACAATTATTGTTACCCAACGTGAGCGTTTTAGCTTTACTCAAGAATCACTTGAAAGCATATATGAGCATACTAAATCGCCCTTTAAGCTGATTTATGTCGATGGGAATTCACCAACTCACATCCGACGCTATCTTGAATCTCAGGCAGGAAAAAAAGGGTATTCATTAGTACGGAATAATCACTACCTATTTCCTAATAAAGCACGCAATATTGGTTTATCCAAAGTAGACACAAAGTATGCGATTTTTATAGATAACGATGTTGTGGTATCTTCTGGATGGCTGGCACCCTTGTTGAAGTGTGCAGAAGAAACAGGTGCTACAGTATTGTCACCACTTATTTGTATTGGCAAACCGCTTCACGAAAGTTTACACAATGGTGGTGGGAGCATTCATATTACAGAAGAAAAAAGTGGAGAAAAGCTCATACGCCATTTTAGCAACAAAGACGAGCATGGAGGTAGTAAGTATGAAGGTAAACTATCCCAATTAAGGGGTCAAATTCACAGGGGAAACTGGGATTATGTGGAGTTTCACTGTATGATGGTTCGCACCGAGATATTCAAATCTACTGGCCTGCTAGATGAAGGGCTGATGAGCACACGCGAGCACATTGATTTTTGTATGACAGTGACTCAATTTGGGGGCACAATTTACATGGAGCCAAATTCAATAGTGACTTATATACCCGGCCCTCCGGAAAAGTCAGATATGCTTTTTTTTATGCTACGCTGGAGTGACAAAAGACATTATGCCAGTATGAAGCGATTTAAAACCAAATGGGAACTTGATGAAGTTAAATATAAGAAGCCTGGCTTTCGCAGAGAGAGAGCCTACATTGCGCCATTAGTTGAAAAAATTCCATTAATCAGGTCTAAAAAGAAATTAAAAAAGAAATCAACGAAGATTCTAGTCTCGCTTGATAGATTGATAAATCGGTTTCTAAGCTTTTGTTATGATAAGGAACAAAAGCAGTAAGATCCTACTTTGCAGTGGTATTTCCTTACATTACAAATAGAATAACCCACATGTCAATCGATAAGATCAATTTATAAGCACTTATGAAATCGCATAATCCAGAAAAACCATTTGTTACTGTTGTCATACCTGTTTTAAATAACGCGCTTGGTATAATAAAATGCCTGAATGCACTGGATCTCCAAAGTTATCCAAAAGACGCTTATGAAGTTCTAGTCATCGATAATGGTTCAAAAGATAACATTCAAGAAGTGACAAAGGGATACAGCCAGACTAGATTATTATTCGAAGACTACCCATCACAAGCCGCAGCACGCAACAAAGGAATTATAAATGCAAAAGGAGATATCATCGCATTCACGGACTCCGATTGTATTCCTGCATTGGATTGGCTGGAAAAAGGCGTGGATCAACTCCTTCGTATTCCCGACTGCAAATATCTAGGTGGTAAGATCACTGTTTTTTTCCAAAAACCAGAAAAACCAACAGCTTGTGAACTTTATGAATATATCTATGCCTTTCCACAGAAGAAGTACATTGAGGAACAGAGGTTTAGTACAACTGCAAATCTTTTTACTCGTAAGTCTCTATTTAACGACGTAGGGCTATTCAAGAAGAGTTCGTATACTGGCAGTGATAATGAGTGGGGAAATGAGGTGTATTCCAAGGGTTATCAGCAGGTTTATGCAGACGATGTACAAATTCTTCACCCAGCCAGACACAACTGGAGACAATTGTCTTTAAAACAAGCAAGAATTAGGCTATCTCGCTATCGCAAAGCAATTCAGAAGAAACCTTTATCATCAATTAGAACGCGTTTAAGATGGATAATTAAAACACCGCATCTTCGTAAATTTTATTCCCAAACATTAGATATTTTAGCTAATCAGAACTTAGTAGGGATAATGCAACGAGTGAGCGTTATTTATATATTATTAAGGAGATTATATTTTGATTTTGTTATTAGATTCTCTGTAGTATATGGTATAGACCTTAAACATGATTATAAATTATTACGAGAAAATACAGATCAAAATAAATGATACTGGCAATCACTGAACTTCTGGACCAGGGAACCGACTTCTTCCCTGCCCTCTCACAGTTTCCACTTGCACTGGTACGACTCGATGCCCGTGAATCAATTACCTTGCAAAATTAAGCTTTTAATACACGTTAGTTGTACGCTTAAATGTACATTTAAGAGGTTATAAAAAATGGAAAGAATTGATTTGTCGAGCGACATTCGGCCTTTATCTGATTTTCGAGCTGAAGCTTCGAGCTGCATAAAGCATATCCACAATACTAAACGGCCTATGTTGATCACACAACGCGGAAAAGGTGTTGCTGTATTATTGGATATCCATGAATATGAAGCGATGCAGGAACGTATAGAGTTCTTGCAGGATATACATACTGCTGAAGAGCAAATTAAGAGCGGTGAAACGACTCCACACAAGCAGTCAAAAGAAAATGTTCTATCTCGTCTAAAAAATGAATCTTGAGTGGACCGAATAACAGAAGATCGGGTTTACGAAATTGCTGCATATATTGCCATCGATAGTTTAAACGAAGCCGAGAAATGGGTAGATCGTATCTATCATGCAGTAGAACGATTAGCTGAGTTTCCTGAAAGCGGCAGACAAATCCCGGAACTTAGCTCACTAAAAAATTATCGAGAATTAATTTTTGGAAACTACCGAATTATTTATCGAATTAATACAGACACGGTTTTCATCTTAACTGTAAGAAATTACAAACAAATATTACCCTTAGATGAGATAGGATAAGACTCTGGCTTTGCACTATTTTGAGACCGTATCTCTACTTTTTTGCCCAGCTATCGCGTAGAGGAACTGTGCGGTTGATCCGTACATCTGCTTCTGTGGAATTTATATCGATACAAAAATACCCGAGACGTTCAAGCTGAAAACGACTGCCCGCTTCGGCTTTGGCAAGCTCAGTTGGAATTTTTGCTTTTGCACAACTCAATGACTCAGGATTGAGGTGCTCAATGAAGTCCACATCTTTATCGCCGTCAGGTTGTTCCACATTAAACAAGCGATCGTATAGATAAACATCTGCATCAACACTGTGTTTTTCAGACACCCAGTGAATCGTTCCTTTCACTTTACGACCATCAGGAGCAGAACCACCACGGCTTTCAGGGTCCCATTCAGCATGTATCTCCATGATGTTTCCGGCATCATCTTTAATAACATCTGTACAAGTAACCAGGCAAGCATAACGTAAACGTACTTCACGGCCAGGCCCCATACGGAAGAATTTCTTTGGTGGATCTTCCATAAAGTCTTCGCGTTCAATATAAAGTGTGCGAGAGAATGTTACATCGCGGGTGCCAGCATCTGGATCATTTTGATTCAGTGAGGCAGTAAAGTTTTCCTCTTCGCCTTCCGGATAGTTGGTAATCACCAGCTTGAGCGGATTGAGCACAGCCATGGTACGGGGGGAGCTTGCATTGAGATCATCACGTAGACAATGCTCGAGCAGGCTCACATCTGTTAAACTGTTAAACTTTGAAATACCTATTTTATCGCAAAAGTTGCGAATTGCTTCCGGGGTATAACCACGACGACGCAGGCCGCTGAGTGTGGGCATGCGCGGATCTTCCCAGCCATCCACATGATTGCCCTCGACAAGTAATTGCAGCTTGCGTTTACTCAAGACTGTATAGGTCATGTTCAAGCGGGCAAACTCTGTTTGCTCAGAGACAAAGGCTTGATTGGTCTCTTTGATAAACCAGTCGTATAATGGACGATGCACTTCAAATTCCATGGTACACAATGAATGTGTCACACCTTCTTTTGCATCCGACAGACAGTGGGTAAAATCATACATGGGATAGAGACACCAGGTATCGCCAGTGCGGTAATGACTGGTGTAGCGAATACGATAGATTACCGGGTCACGCATATGAATATTGTCATGAGTCATATCGATCTTTGCACGAATGACATAGTCCCCTTCCTGATGCTCGCCATTTTTCATCTCAGCAAAAATTTTCGCGTTTTCCTCTATGGAGCGATCGCGGGATGGCGAATTTGTTCCGGGCTCGGACGGTGTGCCGCGGTATTCTTTAAATTCATCGATATCCAAGGTACAGGCATATGCCTTGCCATCTTTTATGAGCTGGGCTGCAAGTTCATATAGGTGATCATAATAATCTGAGGCATAATATTCATGTTCATTCCAGGTAAATCCAAGCCAGCTTATATCGGCTTTAATCGAGTCGACAAATTCAACACTTTCTTTTTCCGGATTGGTATCATCAAAGCGCAGATGGCAACGACCATCGAATTTTTCTGCCATGCCGAAATTGAGGCACATGGATTTTGCGTGGCCGATATGCAGGTAGCCATTTGGTTCAGGCGGAAAACGGGTAACCACAGCACCATCATTTTTCTTGTTCGCCAGGTCGGCCTCAATAATTTGCCGGATAAAATGCCGGGAGGTATCGCTCTCTTCTTCTTCGCTCATTAGATAATCCTGTTGGAATTGTTCAAATAAAGTAAGGCTATATTATAAGTATGGGGACAAATTAAACAAGTTCTTGCGATTATAGTAGCTGCGACACGCCGTGGTGCAGAAAAAACTTCTAAAAATTACTAAACTTCTGGGATCGCGCTCGGAGAGCCCGACCTACTGAATGTTGGACCACTATTACACACCACGGCGTGTCGTGCCTACGGAATGTTGGATCGCGGTCGGAGAGCCCGACCTACTGAATGTTGGACCGCTATTACACACCACGGCGTGATGTGATCCTGGGAACGCTGAGCCCCAAGTGCTTGGTGAGCTGCAAGCGAACGAGCATGTAAGTATCTTTAAGCTCCAGCTCGGCATCAACCACGCATTGCAAGAGGATTATGAGGATTCCGCACCAAGGTGTGTCGCCGCTACTGAGCAATGAGCTTGCGAGTCGAAAGGTGAATACCTCGTGCTTGAGTGCTGCGTTCAATAGCAAAAATTAAAAGGCCGTTGCCCTGATACAGACATTAGATGTATCCTGGTGTGGTTCCTAGGTTCAGCGAGGCAGTGAAGCGGAGAGTATTGCCGAGCTGGAGCTCAGCGTTCCCAGGAGTTTTTCACAAAACGTCCTTTATTGGGATTTTCTCTAATATACGGCATACATCCTTTGTACATAGCTATACACAGGATGCCTTAATGTAATCACCCCGCCTTTCTTAAATAGCCACAAGATACTCATTGTTAATACTTTAACCATTAAGTCTTATTTTTGGCAAGGACTCTGTTATATAGATCTCAAATACAAATCATCAAACGAGAGGACAGAGCAATGAATACTAAGAAACTGAGTTTTTACGAATTAACTGGCGCCAAGAGCCCTATCCATAAATTGATGGATCCTGTTTTATCCCGGGTGCTTCATCTGAATAAGCTAAATGATGTTTATCAGCGAATTACAGAACCGGGCTTAAGCGATGTGGAATTTATCGACCGCGTCTTAAAGACAATGAAAATAGATGTGAATCTAAGCGATGCAGATTATTCCCTGATTCCTAAAGAAGGTCCCTGTGTTGTCACCTGCAATCACCCGACCGGAACATTAGAAGGATTAATCCTGGCTCGACTTTTCAAAACAATGCGTCCAGATATGAAAATTCTTGCCAATAGCCGCGTGGAGCTTGTACCGGAATTAGATGATTTATTTATCCATGTTGATACGATGGGCGAGAACGCCAATGGAAATGGCAATGTAAGAGGCCTTGTTAGAGCCATCAAACATGTGAAGAATGGTGGCATGCTATTGATCTTCCCTGCCGGCGCAGTCTCTAAAATCAATCTTAAGAAAGGGCGTATATGCGATCCGCAATGGCAAAACGGTGTTGCCCGCATAATACGTAAAACCAATGCACCGGTTTTACCCCTTCACATCGATGGCAATAGTGGACCGCTTTTTCAGATTGCTTCATTTTTTAGTCCATCCGTACGCATCGCAATGATGCCCCGTATGCTAACTCGCCAGGTGGGTCGCAAAGTAACAGTGCGGATAGGCTATCCTGTAATGGCGGAGAAGCTGCGGGGCTTTTCAACGGATGAAGAGGTGATGGCTTACTTGCGCTCTAAAACATACATGTTACGCGACCGTTTAATGAACAGGCTTTTCAAAAACCGTATGAAAAACCGCAAACTCAAAACAATCAGTGCACCTGTCGCACCGTCTGTATTGAGCAGGGAAATTGCCAAGTTAAAAGCGGATGACAAAATGCTCAGCATTGGTAATTTCGATGTTTATGTTGCCGAGTCGCATCAGATTCCCCATCTACTTCTAGAGCTGGGACGTTTGCGCGAGGAAACATTTCGGGCGGTTGGCGAAGGCACTGGCGATGTGATCGATATTACCTCACACGATGCATACTACCTGCATCTGTTCAGCTGGGACCGAGAAAAGAAGCGCATCGTCGGGGCCTACCGCCTCGGCAAGACAGATGAAATTATCGAAAAATATGGCATCGATGGTGTCTACAGTAGTGAGCTCTTTGATTACAAAGCTGAGTTTTTTGAGAAGCTGCGTCCCGGCAGTTTGGAGCTTGGCCGTTCATTTATCGTCAAAGACTATCAAGGACAATACCTATCTCTGTTGAGTTTATGGAGAGGTATTTCTCAGTACCTTCTGCGCAATCCGCAGTATCGCTACCTCTACGGGCCCGTCAGCATCAGCAGTGATTACACGGCAATTTCCAGGCAGCTCATGTGCCGCTTTCTCCTGGATACATATGGCGATGATGAATTGCAGGACCTTGTGCATGCACGGGTTCCAATGAATTTCAAATCGGAGCGCTCCATCAGCCCCTATGCCGAACTTGAGTTTCCAGAGGACATTACCGAGCTCTCTGAAATGATTCGTGATATTGAGATCGATCACAAGAGCATCCCGATACTGGTAAAACAATATCTTAAACTCGGAGGAAAAATTATCGCCTTCAATATCGACAAGGCATTTAATGAAACTGCTGATGGTTTGCTCTTAATGGATTTTTATAATATTAATGAAAAGAGCATGAACAAACTTATGGGCAAAGAAAATGTTGTGCTCTATAGAGAAAAAATTAAGCAACTGGAAATGGAGGATGTAGAAGTAGAACAGCTCGAAGTAAAAATTGCCTAATAAAAATTAAAAGGAGAATCTAACAGGTCCGGAAATCCTCCGGGCCTGTTGTATTTTAAAGATTGCTAACACTCTTTGCAAGAAGCATTGAAACATATGCAGCCAGGCTGCATAGAAATGGTTTCTTGGTGACAGGCCAGAATTTTACGATAAAAATGAGTGATACAAAAGGAACAAAAACAAAGCCCAGACCCCATTCAAGAGATTCATTAAAAGCTAGCTGTATTAATCTGACCCAACAGAGTATACATAAAATCATTCCAAATATAAATAGAAGAAGTCCAAACATTTCCATAAAGTTCTCCTTTATATATTAAACGAGGATAACTAAGTATTATGTCTTGGATTATTTGCTGTGTTTCATACTCTTAAACGAACAACTGTCTAAAACTGGTAGAGTGCGAGAGCGACGTTTATTCCGGAACCGGCTTCGATCATTAAGGCGATTTCGCCTTCTTTTGCGAGGCCTTTTGACTCGACATGACGTAAGCAGAATGGAATGGATGTAGTGTAATAGTTTTCGGTATTATCTTCTTCTACAATGATCAGTTTATCTGAGTTAAGATTTAACTTTTTGCCGAGATTGCGAATCCACTCAGTACACATTTGCGGAGGAAAAACCAGGGCGATATCATCGAAGCTCAAATTGTGCTTCGCTAAAAATTCTTCGCATGATGTATCGATACAGTTGATTAAGCTTTCTTCAAATTTATCATCCCGCTTGAAATCGAGATAGGAATTTTTATCGACTGTGATTACCTTGGAGCGGAATTTGTTGAGGTGATCTGTGAAGCTACTGAAATGGTAATCGATAAATCCCTGGTTTTCTTTAGTCTTTTCAAGGAGCAGTGCCGCGCCGCTTTCTTTTATTCCAACCATCTTATCGGAAACTGATTGTTTATTGTTTTCGATTTCGGAAGTGACACAGATTGCCTTATTGAACTTACCGGACTTGAGCATTGACTCTGCAGTGAAGCAGGTATAAAGAAAACCACAGGCTCCATTGATTATATCGAAGGCAAATGTTTTTGATTTTTGCCAGTCTTCCACATCTGAATTGAGCTTAATATTTCCGGCAACCATTGTCGCCACTGCGGGTTCTGCGAGATAATTGTTACGGTATACTCCGGCATTGATCATTAAGTCGTATTCGGAAAGATCGACATCTGTTTCGCCCAAGGCATTTTTTACTGCATTGGTGGCGAGCACAAGCGAATCTGCTTTACCGCTGCGATGCACATCCAAGCCACTCGCACGAATGGTAATTCGTTCTGTTTTCTGCTCTGGTTTATCTGAGAGCTTTGCTGCTTCGAGTAGTTTTTGCGGCGTTTTATCATTGCGAATGCGTTCGGGCAGATCGTCCAATGTATAAGGCATAACCCCCAGGGTAATACCGGATGCCTGCACGGTAAACATTACCGACTCATAGTTTTGAATGGTATCGTCGTGAATCTTATCCCATAGAGCAACAAAGTGAGATGTTGTGCTGGTATTGCCACGGTAACGCAGGTTATCGATGACGTTATTGGAATTCCATAACTGGCCGCCGAGTAATTGATTTATACCGCGGTAGGTTTGTTTGATTGCTGAGCTGGCAGTCTGATGCATAAGAAAATGGTTTAATGAACCCTGTAATTTGTACTTGCGAATTTTATCGACTGTCATTTTTATTGATTCAGTGATTGCCACATGGTGCAGTTTGCTGGCATTGGTAATCATGACGAAACCGCCATGATCTTCGCTGGTAGGTTCGGCTATGCACAGGTCGCTGTAATCACCTAAAGTTAACATATCGATATCGTGAAAGCCGTAGTCATTGTTTGTTGAGCGTTCAAGAATCACTGCCGCGCCGGAATCGCCAAGTGTCAAACAAGCCATGCGGTTGTCATCTTTTTGATCTGAAATTTCTTTTTGCACCGTATTGGTTAGATGGGTGATATATTCGCCACTGACAACCAGGGCCCGATTGGCAACACCCGCCTTGAGAAAGCTATCGGCAATATTCACACCAGTGAACATGCCGGCGCAGGCATTTGAAATATCGAAACAAATCGCATTGCTGAGAGAAAAGTGATGTTTGAGTTGCACTGCTGTACTGGGTTCGAAACTGACTGCGCCTTTTTCGTCGTAACGGGAAATGTTGCAGCAAATAAGTAAGTCGATATCTTCGGGACGGTATTTGGAGCGACGCAGACATTCGGCAATCGAATTTTTTGCTAGGTCGATGGAAAATTCCGTCTGTCCAGCCATGCGACGACTCTCAATGCCTGTAATACGCTCCAGCGGGTACATCACCAGATTTTTGCAGGATTCCAGAATATTTTTCGTCGTTACTGTACGCTCGGGGAAATAAACCCCCATGCTTTCGATTATTGAGTTGGCAGAATACACGCCTTTTTCCTTTTCTTCCATAAATAAAATTCCTGACTTAAAATACCCATAAATAGCTCTAATACAAGATTATGCATAAGATTAGAAAGTCCCTCAACAGTGCATGGAAATTTACTGTTTCTATATGTAAAAGAGCCTGTCGACAAGCGAATAAGTTCATTGACTTTGAGCAAATTTCAATTACCTTTGCCCCGGTTGTCAGTTGTCATTGTCAGCCTCAATAGTAACGATACAGGAAATAATTTAATGAATGTAGCACTTTTAGATCTAAAGCTCCAATATAAGCAATATAAAGACGAAATTCTGCCGATTTTGAACGAGATTTATGAGTCACAATACTTCATTTTGGGCCCAAAAGTCGCCGAATGTGAGGCTGCTATTGCAGCCTATTCGACTTGTGAGCATGCAATCGGTGTAGCATCGGGCACAGATGCCCTGCTCATTGCCTTAATGGCAGAAAACATTGGCGAAGGCGATGAAGTCATCACCAGTCCCTACACATTTTTTGCCACCGCCGGCTGCATAAGCCGTACAGAAGCCACACCCGTTTTTGTTGATATCGATCCCGATACTTATAATATTGACCCGGCACAAATTGAAGCCAAGATCACCCCGCGTACCAAAGCAATCATCCCGGTACACCTCTATGGACAAATGGCCGATATGGACCCTATCATGGAAATTGCCAGGAATCATAAACTCATTGTCATTGAAGATTCAGCCCAGTCGATTGGTTCTGAGTACAATGGCAAACGCTCGGGTTCCATCGGCGACTATGGCTGCTATTCTTTTTTTCCGAGCAAAAACCTCGGTGCCTTTGGTGATGCCGGTATGGTAGTTACAAATGATGAAGCAAAAGCCGAACAATTAAAAATATTCCGTATGCATGGGATGGAGCCAAAATATTATCATAAATTTATCGGCGGAAATTTCCGCATCGATGCGGTACAAGCGGCCGTTGTAACCGTGAAGCTGAAGTATCTGGATGACTGGTCAGATGGCCGTAAAGAAAATGCACTATTCTACAATGAGGCATTTGCCGACCTAGCTGCAAAAGGCAAGCTTTTTCCGCCCACAGCACTCGAAAACCGGCGGCACATTTACAACCAATACATTGTTCGCAGCCCGGATCGCGATGCCTTAAAGAGCTACCTGCTTGATAAAGGCATTGGTTGTGAAATTTATTATCCTGTTCCCCTGCATGTACAAGATTGCTTTAAAGAGTTAGGATATGTGGAAGGAGATATGCCGGAAAGTGAAAAGGCTGCTCGCGAAACGCTCGCATTGCCAATCTTTCCAGAACTAGGCAATGAACAACGCGACTATGTTGCCGCAACAGTAAATGAATTTTTCTCATAATCGTTCACAGGAGTAAAACAATGAAACACATTTTCTTATCGATTATCTGTCTCTGCTTATTTTCATGTTCTAAAAAGAAAGTTGATCAGCCCGAAGCCAAAAATCCTATTAACAAAGAAGCGCCACAGCCAGCCAAAGAAGAGCCCAAAGATGCCGCTACTGAGAAGGAAGGGCCTGTTGATAAAGACAAAGAGGCTGGAGCTGACAAAGAAGCAAAAGTACCAGAGAAAGCAAAAACATTTAAAAGTCTGGTGGATCAATCCACTCGACTGGAATCCCTGGCATCGCTCGACCGCGGGCGCTTGTACCTACTCGAAAGCCAAAAGAAAAACGGCTCCTGGTCGGATCATCCTGGAATCACTGCAATGGCCTGTGTCGCCCTGTTAAATGAACGCGCAGGCATCGACCAAGCCGTATTTGAAAAGGCATTCGACTTTATCCGTAGTAAGATTTCGAAGAAAGGCGCGGTGCAATATAAAGCTGAGGAGGATTTATACTCCAGTGCAGTCTGCCTCTATGCATTGCTCATTGACAATAAAAAAGAAGATGCCGAACAGATAAACAAGTTATCCGGGTATTTAGTGAGAAGCACACAAAGCAGTGGATTCAGTTACGCTGCAGCTAAGGATTCCGACTTGTCCAATACCCATTGGGCCATTGAAGCAATCGCCTTGCAAGAAACCCGCGATAGTAAAAGTAAACAAAACCCAATTTTCTGGAAAAAGATTCGCGCCTTCGTAAAAAGTTGTCAGCTCGAGAGTGGCGCCTTCACTTACTACCCCGTCGATAAAAGACCCGAAAATCCGGAACACCCCGAACTTGTTCAAAAGGAAATTGCCAGCCTCAGTCTGGGTGCCTTGAAAAGTCTAAATCATGCTTCAGCCAAAAAGGATTCAGTAGAAATAAAAAAAGGCTTCGACTGGTTTAATAAGAATTTCAGCGTCAAAGAAAATAGCGGCCTGAAAGATGGCGGGCTCTATTATTACTATTATATGCTGTCTTCGACCATGAATAAATACACTGTAAAATATATCAACAAATCGAATTGGCGGAAGCAATTGCTTATTGAGTTACTGGGCAAACAAAAAGGCGATGGCAACTGGGTGAATCAAAATAAACTTTGGCTCGAAAACGATCCTGTTCTTTGTACATCGTATGCGATTATAGCAATGGAAATTGCTCTTTGGTAAATCATTCTCTTTCTAATATTAATACTGTTTCAAAATGCGCCGTGCGAGGAAACATATTAAAGTAGGCCATGCGTTTTACTGTGTATGATTTCAGCAATGCCAAATCACGCGCCAGGCTTGCCGGGTTGCAAGAAACATAGACAATACTGTCTATCTCCTGGGCTTCGATGCTGTGCAAATCCTTTTCAGAACAGCCCGACCGCGGCGGATCCAGAATAATCAAACTTTTACCGAGCAGTTTTAGCTCTGGCAATACATCTTCTGTTTTGCCCTGAATAAACTCAAAATTCTCATAACTAAAATGCATTTTTGAATGTCGTTTTGCTGCCTTGATACTCTTGGGCGAAAACTCAATGCCAATCTTCCTGGGTGCTTTATCCGACAAGGCAAAACTAAATACCCCCACGCCGCAATAGGCATCGATCAAGCAGGCAAAATCATCCTCGACAGTTTTTGTTAACCACTCTAAGATCGCGTGTATCACTTCCGGGTTTATCTGAAAGAAAGAATCAAATGGCAGCTCAATTGTTTGATGCAAAATTTTCTCTTCTACTGTGCCAGTGCTATCAACAAAAACGATACCGCGATTATCCACTTTGATTATTGTTCGTGAATCAATCGCTAAACCCTTCAGCTTTTCATTTATCTCATCTTTTGCAATCGGACAATGATCCACGGTAATTTTTTCATTCTTGTTTACCCCGGTATACGCTGCTGCACCATTGGATGATTGTAGCGTTATTTTGTTTCGATAGGCATATTCAGCTTGTGATTCAATTGGTGATTCGATTTCCGGTAGATCATCACGTTTGCCAATGCGCTGCAGAACTTCTACCAGTTGTTTCTGCTTCACACGATTTTCCTCGGCAAAGTCCAAGTGCTGATACTGACAACCGCCACAACCCTGATACAGTGGGCAGACCGACTCTCTACGTGATTCGCCTGGCTCGAGTATTTCGACTATTTCTGCAATGGCAAAACGCTTTTTTTGTTTGGTAACTTTTACCCGCAGCAGATCTCCGATTGCCGTAAACGGCACGAATACTGCCATACCATCTCTGCGCCCCACGCCATCGCCACCATAAGAAATATCATCGATTCGAAGTTCAAATTCATCCGTCATAATAACTATACCCTGTCTCGCCTTTGTAATTAGTAATTTTTAAATAATCGTTTTCTCGACCCGTAATATAATCCGGCACCAGCGGAATCTTGCCTCCGCCATTTGGCACATCGAGAATAAATTGCGGGATGCCATAGCCCGATAAATGCCCGCGCAAATCTTTTATGATTTCAATGCCCTTCTCTACTTTTGTGCGAAAATGTGCCGAGCCTTTTATCGGATCGCATTGCAATAAATAATAGGGCCGTACCCGGTTTTTGAGCAACAGGCGCATCAGTTTTAGAATGCAGGCACTCGTATCATTCACCCCTTTCAACAAGACTGTCTGACTGCCGAGCGGAATACCCGCATCTGCAAGTTTTTTAAATGCTGCCGACGATTCGTCGGTAATTTCATTTGGGTGAATCACATGAATACTCATAAAGACAGGGTGATATTTTTTCAGCATTTCACAAAGCTTTGTCGTTATGCGCTGTGGCATGACAACCGGTACTTTTGTACCGATGCGAATAAAGTCCAGATGTTTGATATCAGCGAGTCGTGATAAAAGCCATTCAAGTTTTTCATCGGAAAATGTCAGCGGATCGCCGCCCGAAATCAGTACATCATGAATCTCAGTATGCGCCTGAATATACTCAATCGATTGCTGCCAGCGTCGTTTTGTCATTTCGAAATCGGCGTTGCCGCCCACCAAACGTGAACGTGTGCAATAGCGGCAATAGACCGGACAATGGTCTGTCATAAGAAATAGCACCCTGTCTTCATAGCGATGCACCAGCCCGGGCACAGGACTGTTTACATCTTCGGCCAATGGATCGTCATACTCCCCTTCGCCTGCGACAAATTCATCCAGTCGCGGGATCATTGTTTTACGCAAAGGGTCATCTGCATCCTGTGGATCAATTAGCCCGGCATAATACGGCGTGATGCTTACAGGGAATGGACGCTCGCTATCAGTCAGTGCACTGCGTTCACTATCAGTCAAGTTAAAGCAATGGTCAAAATCCTCTGCTGTTCTTAGACGATTTTGCATTTGCCATTTCCAGTCATCCACATCAGGAGCTCTATGTTCAGGTGTATTCATGGGCATCAATTTACACGCATATTGGCAAATAGGAAATTGCTGTAGAAAGGGTTTAGTGGATTCGTAAAATGTCTTGTTTAGACAAGCCAGTCCTCAAGATCCAAGCCATCTATATCTTTGAAGTCTTTAAAGTTGCAGGTAACCAAAGTCATATTATGTGTGATCGTAGTTGCTGCTATCAATAAGTCGAAAGACGGGCGAATGAGGCCTTTATTTTGCATTATGATGCTCAGACTCGCATAGGTCTCAGCAACGGCAAGATCCACATTATATACAGGATAACGATTGCGCAATACATTGTAATACAGAGCCCAAAGCCGCTCACTGCCTTTTTTCTCCAAACCCTGCAGTACTTCCATTTCGCAAATAACAGATATGCATATGTCCTGCTCGCTTAGTGATGTCCAGCGATCCATTACAGATTGCAAAGGTTGCCTTCTTAAGGCCTGGCTATACACAGAGGTATCAAGCAAATACTTCACAATTCCAAAACGTTTTTGTTCGTATCAAGATTTCGTTCAGGTGTTTCAAAATCCTCATCATTGTCCAGGTGATATTCTGCGGCTTCTTCAAAAATATTTGTTGATGAATCATCTAAATCTATAGGCTCTATTTTCACTAATGGTTTACCATGTTTAGTAATCAATACAGGTTCTTTGGTAAGCTCTACCGTTAGGCAAATTTCTGATAATTTTGTTTTTGCTTCGAACAATCCAATCGTCTTCATATTTCGTCTTCCTTTCTCACTATTTAAACTAGTCAACTAGTTTAAATAGTCAAGTTCTACGCTCAAATTCTGAGATAAACTATTTTAGCTCTTGCTATATTCTCAGTTTAATTCATATTGACTTTATAAAGTTTTAATAGTGAGTTGTCTATATGGAAGTTAAATTAAAATATGAATCCTGGTATGAAATTGGCATTATCACCGCCTTGCTAACCTACGCAGTGTGGATCATTGGATATGGTTATATTTCATGTTTGTGTGCAGGGAATTGGAGGCCCAATTTTAATCCAGTCTCCATGTTCATGAATAAATGTTTTATCTTTAGCAGTTTCTCCCTCCTATTACTCCCATTGATTTTTTTCAGGAAAGACTGTACGAACAAAGATTTACTCATCGCAAATTTTCTTACCCTATATACGGCATTCATATACTGTATCTCAGGATTATATTTGATGGGTGAATTAAAACAGTTCTTTACTCTATCGATGCGAATGCTCATTATTGCTATCATTACTTTATCCTCGTTGTTTTTTCTGTCTCTTATTGCCATGAATGGCCATAAAGATATCAGTTTTCGTCGTAAACTTGGCATTATCCTTATTGGCACACACTTTTTTTTAGCAATTACAAAATGCAGCGTTCTTTTTTTTATAACTTGAGCTTAATTAGATCTTCCACTGGTTCTTAAACAAGTTGTTGGTATATTTTAAAGCGCTTGAAATCAATCGTTTTTCAGCTTATCTTGGTTCCTGATATGTGATAAATAGTAATACGACAATTTAAGCAAATATTAGTGGAGAGTAAAAATGGCTGGAACCGTAAATGGTGTGGGAACGTGGTACTATGGTAAACAAAACCTGATTGAAAGATACGGCGAATGTACCTGGTGCCAGTCGGACACAATTCTCTCTTCATATGATACCAGAAAGTATGCAGTTTTGTTTTACGTGCCTGTGATCCCACTAACAAAATTGCATATAAGTCAACAATGTTCTGTATGCCAACAGCATACACTTATTCCTCTAAAGGAATGGACGGAACAAAAATTGCAAATGCGCCATGAGGCCCAAACTGCTTATCAGGCCAAGCCTCAAAATTCTGAGGAAGCAATTCGCCTGATTGAAACTTTGCACATCTATGAATACTATGAAAATTATTCTGAAGACGTGTATGAAATTGCTGAATCATTTCCCCTCGATGAAAAGGTCCAGCTTGCGGCGAGCAGAGGTTTCTATTATTTTCATGAGCTGGACGAAGCAGAAAGGTGCTTGAAACGTGTCGTACAGATAAACGATTGTCATGCAAACAGAGAATTTCTTGCTGAAATACTTATCCATAATGGAAAAGCTAATGAAGCAGAGGAGTACCTGTCACATATAATCGGTGATGAGTTATCTGACAGGGTATATTATATATGTCTTCTCGCTGAAGCTTTCATGTTGGAAAATAATAAAGGTAAGGGTCGTGAATACACCGACCACTGTCTAAAATTACATCCCGAATCGAAAAATTTCCCTGCCATCCAAAAAATTAACAGTAATTTGAAGAGTAAAAATCCGGGAACTTTCAAGAGTGATCGAATAGCAAAAGGTATAACGATCCATAATAATCCGAACTTGAGTTTTGGCGCAAAGATGGCAGCACTGTCCAGCCCGCTAATTTATTTTATCATATTATCAATTATTCTGCTGTCATCTCTATATGTTGAACACAATCGAAAAGTATTTTTTGTTAATGGAACAAAACAAAAATATGAGATAAATGTCTCAGGAAAAACATATACGCTCATACCCAATGTCCCTCTCGAAGTTCGTGTAAAAGAGGGGGATATAGAGGTCCTCTGTGAAACGAAAAACCTAAATATACCAGCTCAAACATTCACAATTAAATCCTTGCCGGTCATTCGAATTTTCGATTTTCGAGACTTTGTTGTAAACCCGGACCGGCTGGCCGGGGTACGCTGGTTGAAATTTTTTTATGCAGTGGGTGATTCTGCTCCACAATCTGAAAATACGGATTATCGTGGTGAATTTTTCTATGAATTTGAGAGTATTGATTTCCCATTTGAACCCTATCCCGATACCTTGTCACTCAGCAGTGAAACTGAGACTGCATCCAGAACCACACTTGTCATGATTCCAAACACACAACTGGAATTTCAGCATTTTATAAGCAGCAATAGTAAAAATCCCAAAAAGGTGGCTGATCATTTAATGCGCTATTTGTCATTTAATCCTGATGATGATACTGCCTGGTGGTACTTTAATGGGCATGTGTCAATTGAAGAACAGTTGGCATTTACCAGTAAGGTTTGGAATTCTACCCTGCCCTACAATATTAATTTTCACAGATATTACCAAAATGCGTTTCGTATTATCAAACCGGAAAAGGGTGAGGAACTATTTAAACGCTATAAGAAGTATTTAGCTGAAGAGCCTGAAAATACAGACCGAATCTACCTCGCAGGCCGTGCCGCAATCTCCGTAAAATTGAAGCTCGAACTGTGGAGCAAAGCAGTTGAGATGAAAGAGTGTACGCCATACATATTCCGTGCACTAATACTGCATAAGATGAATGAAGGTTTATTTACAGAGTCTCTGGTACTATCAGAAAAAATGCATAAGAAAACGGCAGGTACAGCACTCTATGATGCTGTTCATTTTAATGTGTTGATGGCAAATAAGAAATGGGCAGAAGCAGAGGCATTGGCGAAGTCTCAAATAAATAGAGAGCCTGCAAATGAATGGTGGTTTCATTACATTCACATTTTGACTCTACAAAACAAAATGGCTGAGTGCGACAAAATACGAAAGAAATGGCTCGTCTGTTGGGAAAAGCACGTTGGCAAAGAAAATATTGCTTCAATTAGCGTTCCGATTGATACGCAAATGCTACTTTTAAAGGGCAAGGTGCTTGAAGCCCAAAAAATAGTTAGCAAAGACCATAGTGCTAATTTCCCTATCGCCCTGGCGACTGGCAATATTGATCTAGCAAAAACCAGTATTGTAACACAGGAAACACTCTTCAACCTGAAACTTCTCTACTTCCTTCAAGAAGATAAAAAGTTACTAAAAGAATCGCAAGAAACAATGAAAAAAATTCAAGAGAATAGTAAAACCGCGAGCAGCAAGCAGTTGTTAACATTATTTGAAGGCAAAAAAATCAATATCAGTGAATTAGCTATGTTATCTGACGGAACCATAGACATGGCTGTAAATCTCGAAATCCTTGCCCGGAAACACCCCAAAGAAGCACGCAAGTATCGTAAGCTAGCCAGAAAACTTAACTATTCCCTGATTGGGCCTCATCTGTATTTAGATCAATTATTTAATGCAAAATGATCTCCTTTAAGCCATTAGCACCATACGAGTACCAGCAGCGGGTAAGTAAATGTTCAGAGAAAAGTTCATCTAAGAGCAGGAAATATGTGCTTATCCTTATCGGCTACTTTTGTATGGCAATTCCGTTTTTCTTTTCGCTGCTGTTTTTCGTGAGTGTTATTATTTGTTTTGCCTACGTGTACCAGTCCGCTGAATTCGAAGGTATATTTTTTTTGGTTCTTGCTTTCTTTGCCTCAATCGCTTTAACAGGATTTTCATTTAGATTTTTGTTAAAATCCAATCTTCCTTCATCTGGTTTTGAAGTAACAAGTAAAAACATGCCGGAACTGTTTAAGATACTGGATGATATCGCAACGCAGCTTGATGCTCCAGGCTTTTCGAAGGTATATCTTGATGAATCGCTAAATGCATCCGTACATCGTTTACATCGCTACTGCGGACTTGGCAAAACGGAAAACAGCCTAAGAATAGGTGTACCTTTAATGGATAGTCTGCCGACCCATTCACTTAAGGGAGTGCTTGCACATGAGTATGGCCATTTATTAAGAAAACAGGGATTCTGGGATGGCGCACATTTGCGCAGCCGGATTGCTGAACAAATGGCAAAGGCTACCCATGATAATGCATTCTACAATTTAATTTACCGCTATTACCTACCCTCTCTCGATAGCATAATATATGAAAATATCCAGCAGGAGGAATTCTTTGCGGACAAGACTGCGGCAAATTTATATGGTTCTGAAGCAGTGGCCTATTCCCTTTTCCTTTTCCATTTACTGTCAGATTGTGTATCTAAAAAAATGGAAACGGAGTTTTTTCACAGAGCTTATCTTGAAGAATCGCCACCGAAAAAAATACTTCTTGAGATACAGAAATTTATCTCACAGGTGCCCGACAGAGACTACCTGGACATTGTCAGCGATAAATTAATGAAGCAAACCGGCAAGGCATTTCACAGCCACCCAAGTATGGAACAAAGGCTGCAGGCTCTGGGCTTTGACTTAAAAAATGCTAAAGAG
Source organism: Lentisphaeria bacterium (assembly GCA_013215875.1). Lineage (GTDB taxonomy): Bacteria > Verrucomicrobiota > Lentisphaeria > JABSQK01 > JABSQK01 > JABSQK01. The sequence goes on along the minus strand of JABSQK010000029.1, from coordinate 24,830 downwards.
CTTCTGTTAAACTCAGCCCTCGAGCTTCACGAGCAATCCTCATCATCCCTGGAATTGTTCAAACATGACCGGGAAGAAATACTTGCTGCTCTTGAGCGTGATTATCGCAATGATCTGCTGCCATTATGGAGACTCAATCACACTCAGGCAAAAGTAGCAAAAGATGAAGCCAATCGAATTCCTCAAGGCATGGAAAGTGTGGAAGTTGACTGGTTGAGGCTTGTCGCCGAAATATGGTATACAAATTCACCGGATAAGTTAGATGCCATGACTCATTTTGTAGAACAAAATCCAAGTCATGCCTGGGCCCACTATTTACTCGGTATCGAATTGCTTAATAACAGCAATGATGACTGCATCTATCACATGGAAGAGGCATTACGATACGATATCTCTCTAGCCGATGCTATTTATCCTTTTCTTTATAACTACATGGAAGATTGGGGACGACTCGAAGAAGCGGATATTTTCATGAAGCGTTATGGGCAATTTCAAAAAGAAATTAAAGCTGCCACAAAGGAACGCTCTGAAATACGAATAAATGATAAAATCCAAGCTGCACAACTAGATGCTTATATCATAAAAATTATTATCGAATTTTGCCGAAATAACTTCCTCGTAAAAGAGTGCTGGCTTGTTCAAAAACATGTCGAAATGTATCCTGAATCACCTTCACATATAATCTTAATTGATTTTGGAAAATTTAATGATATTCAACGAAAGAAGCATTGTATGGAAAATCTGCAATATGGCATTTTTTTACCGCCCTTATTGTTGAAAGTGACTGAGCTAAAAAAAGAACAGATTCGGCAACGGGTAAAAGGTATTTCGGATGCCCGGATATTCAGCCGCTTGGACTGATATACCGGACGATTAAGACAGGGGGATTCAAAACTGAGTATGAGATCTTGTGTTTTCAACAAATTTGTTATAGCTTAGCTGAAATCAGCCAAGGAGAAATGATGAAAAAATTAATTCTAATTTCAGTTCTGGGATTTAGTCTCAGTCTTCAAGCAGGACCCTCAAGCGTTGAAAAGCGTGCAGGAACATACAATTTTTGGCATGGCGGAAGCAGTGCAATGGTATTTCACCATAGAAGTGGCGGTGCATTTTACTTCCGTCATGTAGGAAGTGCCGGTCTATTTAGCTTTCGGCACTGATTCATTCATGGGGGCTTTTGCTCCCCTTTTTTTTACGGCTGAAAACTTGACCCGGCCATTAATTCGTTAAGTTTTTCCTCATATGCAGCTGAATCCAGAGGCAGGTTGACTGTTGTTTCGGTGAGACTTGAGTAGATCATCGCATTTGCAAGCTCTACTGAATGCAAGCCTTCTTCAGCAGGGGCAATTAAATCGGCACCATTTAGTATCGCATTGGCAAAGTTTTCAATCATTTCTTTATGCATACCGCCCTCACTTGAAAACGTATAATCTATCTTCGTTGTTTCAGGACCGCCCCAGAATGGCCCGTTTTTGATGTGTTCGCTGGTTGAGGGGCTGTTTCGCCTTAGTGTGAGGGTGCCATTTTCAATAATCAACTGGGCCTTGTCCCCACTGATTTCCATGCGGTTCGTTCCCGGAGCTTCGCCAGTGGTGGTATAAAAGAGGCCCGTAGCGCCATTGGCATATTCCATGTAGGCATTTACTTCGTCTTCCACTTCGATATCATGGTATTTTCCAAATGTACACCAGGCACGGATTTTAGTGGGCATGCCGCAAATCCATTGGAATAAATCGAGGCTGTGCGGGCATTGATTTACCAATACGCCACCGCCCTCACCTTTCCAGGTGGCACGCCAGGAACCGGAATCGTAATATGCCTGGGAACGAAACCAGTCACTGACAATATAATTTGTGCGGATGATTTCGCCAAGTTCGCCACTTTCCACCAGACGTTTTGCCTCGATATATAAGGGGTTTGTCCGCTGGTTAAACATGGCTGAAAAAATTACAGACGTATCTGAATGAGCGGCAATCATGCGTTCGGCATCTGCCTTATGTACTGCAATGGGTTTTTCAACCAGCACATGAATGCCCTTTTCTAAAGCCGCAATGGCAATTGGGGTGTGAAAAAAGTGGGGTACGGCGATGAGGATTGAATCGACCAGGCCGGAATCGAGCATTTCTTCAAAGCTTGTAAATGGGGTGCAATCGTATTCTTTAGCGCGTGTATCTGCTGTTTCCTGGCTCAAATCGCAAACTGCGGCAAGTTTAATATGTTCCAACTCAGAGGCATTTTTACAATGACCAGCACCCATGCCGCCGACGCCAATTATTCCCAGATTTATCATTCGGTCTTCCTTTATTTATCCTTTTGATTTTATGCATACAAATGCTATATTTTAAATACACTTTAGTTTAATTTATAAAAGGGTATAACATGAAACTATTACAATTTTTTCTTTTAGCAATTTTTATCACCTGCAGGATGAACGCTGCAGAAATTGAACCCCAAAGTAACATCTGTCCACATACAGGCAGCAGCAAGGCAGCAGAACTGTTTAACAAATGCCCCAAATATACAATTGGGTCCATTCAGCAGCTAAAGGCAGGACGCTGGAAGAATAAAAAAGATTTCAATGCAAGCGTGCAGATGACATGGTCTGACAAATCACTTCTCTTGCGAATCGAGGTGACTGACAATAAGCTGATAAAAACGGAGTCCATGGATCGCCTTGAAACTTTGGGCGATTATATAAAGCTCTCATTCAAAAAACAACATGTTGGCCCGGAAAAAAATACCGAAATTTTATTATTTCCGGATACGAAGCGTACAAACTGCAGAATTGAATCTGCTCTAGCTCCGAATGCCACAGTAAAAATAAGCGATATTAAAAAAACATCTTATGTCTTGTTAGTCGAGATACCTCATGGGGACTGGGAGAGCAAACCGAGGCACAGCAAAAAAATGCTGTTCAACTTTGAGTTTCACGACATGGATAAAAAGGGGAAATTGCGTAGCAAAATGACCTTGTCTCATAATCCTGAGAACTACATCTTTTTTGTTGACGACCTATGGGCAACGATCAAACCTATTAAGGCACTCTATTTAGGTACGGATGTTGAATTTATCTTGAGTTATGGCAATTTCACATTGGGCACCCGCACGGTGTCATTGAGTATCTTCGATGAAAAGGGCATCGAAATTAAAAAGGCGAAAGAGTTGCTTTCCCTTCCGAAGAAAACCTTTGATGCAAACAAAAAACTTAGCTACAGCTTTTCTGATCTCGCCCCGGGAAAGGTGTATTCAGTGCGTTGCAAATATGATACCTATTTCGATTCTGTGAGTCTGCAGATACGAAAAACATCTGTAGCTGGAAAAGATTACATCTTTTTTACAGATTTTACTGAAAAAAGAACTGCTTTTGAAAATCGTCCGCTTGATCTGGATAAAAGCAAGCAGACTCAAGATCGAATGCTGGAGTTACTTGCAGGACAAGGTGAGCTCATTTGGCGTCGCGGATACTATAATGGTAGCTCCAATGAGTTTCCTGAAAATTATCGTTCGTTCACGTCTTACAAACTAGAGCTGGGTGAATCAACTAAGAATGAGGATATCCCCTGGGCTGTATTTGGTGGCTTAAATATGCTCGATGGTATGAATGAACCCTTGACCCTGGATTTTTCGACCATATTTAAAGGCAAGAAACGTCTGAAACCGGAGATACCCAACTTTAAGAGTATAAGTAAAGAAGCTAAAGAGAAGCAAGCTGATTCACATTACCTTGTTTTGCTTGGCATCCTGCATGAGTCCAATGCCGCCGGCAGCTCCCCAAATATACAAATAAAAACAAAAAAACGCATCATCCTGCAAGAGAAGTTGAAGCCTGTATTTAACGAAAAAAGCAAACGGCATGCCTACATTCTACGGCTCTGGCTGAACAAAGATGACCATGCGCTTATCATTGAAAATACCGGTGATGATTCAACAAAATTTGAAATCGACTTTATTGCCGCATTTGCTGGTGCAGAAGCTAAGAAACCAAGTGGTAGAATCATTGTGAGCGGTTCTGAACATGCAAAGCAATTTAGTAAATTGTTGACCACCAGTACCGAACTTGCACGGCAGTATCTTGTCGATAAAAATGGTCTAAGTTACCCCTCTATGCCAGGTGGGTCATCAGACAAATTAAACATCACAGACCATGTAATGCTGCTCTATGAATTTTCCGAATGGGGGTTCACTAAGGAGGCCCATAAATTGATCTCGAGTCTTCCCAAGTTAAAAAAGCGTCATGGTGATAAGAAACTTGAATTGGGAGATGCCATTTTGGTTTCAGCAATTTATCATTATTGGCGAATTAAAAGAAACGAGACTTGGCTCCAGGAGCATTGGGATATATTTGTCCGCCAGCCCCTTGAAAAAATTCTTCAAAATATTGGTTCGAATGGTCTCGGCCTCGTAGGCGGTACAGGCGACTTTACCGATGATACGGGTATTGGCTCATCATTACCATTATGCTGGGCAGTTCTACATGCCCTGAGCGATGGCATGGAAATGGCAAAATTAGTACATAAAACAGACTATGTTAATCGCCTGAAAAAAGCTCATGACCGATTGAAGAAGAATACCAATATTAAATTTAGCTCTGGTTTTAAAGGCAAGCCAATAAACCAGTCCAGTGTACAATTTCCTGCTTCATTTGGTATCCGGGCTGAAAAAGGTATCCGTACGATTATCGAAAAAGATGTCTACCTTTATGCATTAAATCGAAGTGCCAATGTCATGCCATATGTGAATGGCGTGCGTACTTTTGATACACCTTATCTTCTCTCGGGCCTTGGTTTGTATATGGACGGAAATGGCTATTACATCTCTTTTGATGCTCAAAAGCGAATAAGCAATACTTTACAATATATCAACAAAAAAAGCCCCCTGGGTAAATTTCGTGCCTATGCCCAGCACAATCTCATGAGTTATGGCGAATCTGAAACAGGGCTGTGGATGGCCATGGCATATTTGCTGAGCCATAATACAAAAGGCGCTTCAACACTAATAAAAACATTCACCGAATACCATTTTGATTAATTCATGGAAATTCCCAGCAAGAGTAATTGTGAATTATCCCCTTACACATTTGAACAAAACCTGCGCGTGACCAAAAAAGGCTACAATAAAGGACCAAACCGGGATGACCTCAATATTCGCACACTGGTAAATGCCATGAAATTTTCCAGGCTCATGGCAGGCATATCTGACAAAGACCCCAATCAGCTTAAAATAAGCCCGAAACTTCCGGATGACTGGAACAAAATAGTTGTAAAAGATTGGCCGGTTTTTCACAATTTCGACGATAAAAACCAAAAACAAAATATATCCTATACCCTAACAAAAGGAAAAGGGCAGCGATTTAACCTCACGATAGATTCAGAACATAAATTTAAGAGCGTTGAAGTAAAACTTGGCCCATTCGATTTTAATACCTTTAAAGCAAGCATTTCTATTAATGGTATTTCGGTCGTTGTCCCCCTCAAAAGGATGGATAAAACGAACTGGCTCATCCATGAGATACCGCTTAAAAAGAACATGGTTATTTTTGTACAACCCAGTCTATAATTGGGCAATAACTTACTACTTGGTCTCCCAAAAAAAATGTGGCAAGCTCTTTTCGGCTAACAATTTATATCGATTGGATTTTGATTCTGCACTTGAAACCACCCCAATTTCAAGCTAGTTTATTCAGGGATTTCAGAATATATAATTTTCTATTGGGATAATGAATACATATAACATAAAATGCGAGATTTGTGGGGAGCGTCTGAGCATAGATCCTCTGACCATAGGATCACAAATGGGATGCAGAGAATGCGGCTCGGTATTTAACGTGCCCATGACATCTGTTACCTCGGGAATGGTTGATAGCGGATTTTGGATCCAGAAATATATTGGGCGTGGTGACGTGAGCGAAGTATTTATTGCCCAGCAAACATCCAATAAAGAAAAAATATTCATGAAATTCCTCAGCCCTGCTGTTAGTGGTAATAATCAGGCGGCTGATTCCTACATAAGTCAGTTGCTTGTGAGTAGACAATTTCAACATCCAAATATTATTCCTGCCCTGGATAGTGGCATGATGTCCGAACACCCGTTTATTGCTTTCGCTTATGTCGATGCACATTCACTAAATGACTTGATACACGACGAGGGCCCCATGGAAGAAAAGGACGCTCTCAAAATAATCATCAAAGCAACCCGTCCACTTCGTTATGTCTGGGAGGAATTCAATACCGTACACGGTGCAGTTAAGCCATCAAATATTAAAGTCGATGATGATGGAAATGTTTTTCTAATTGATTTTTGCAATAATAAACGACTACTCGCTGCTGGTGGCATCACGCTAGACGGAATGAACCATTCAGGAACGGTTGCAGACTTCATGAGTCCAGAACAGGCAAAAGGCTTTAACGAGCTCGACTGCCGTTCAGATATTTATTCTTTAGGTGTGACGCTCTTTTATCTTTTGACTGGCCAAACACCGTATACAGGAACTGATACAACTCAGATTCTCGAACAGCACCTCTCTGCACCAGTGCCGGACATTCTTGAGCATAATACAGAAATCTCTGACGACTGTGTCGATTTAATTTATGATATGATGGCCAAAGATCCCGACGAACGTATCTTAGACTGGGTGGAGCTTGGCTCCCGTATAAAACCATTACTGAAACGTGGAAAAGTAGGCAGCCAAACAAATTTGGATATGCTTGTAGAAGAAAGCAAAAGCAGCAAAAAACCTGTAATAATTGCTTTGGTGATCATTGGTTTTCTACTGGGTATGATCGCACTGGCCCTGATCGTTGGCAAAAAAGATCCACTACCTACTCCCCCTAAAAAGCCAAATACTCAAAGCAAGATTAAAAAGCCAAAGGTGATTGGTACAGAAATCCGTAGTGGAAAGAAAAAGAATACTGCCCCCAAAAAGAATACGTCGCCTAAAAAGAATTCGGCCCCTAAAAACAGGACGACCATACCCAGGACAATTATTCAAAAAGTGAATGCGCAAACCAGAAGAGCGAATTCAGATCCGAGATATATTATTAAAGCAATCCGAAATCTCAAGGTCCTTCGTGATAAAGTAGAAACAGATAACGATAAGAAATATATTGATCAAGAAATTAAGCAGCTTGAAGCGAAGCAGAAAAAAGCGATGGAAGATGCATTTAAAGATATCGATAAAGCGCCAGAACCCGAGGCTCCAAAAAAATAATCTGTAACGCTTTTTTTCATTTGTACAGCCCTCCCGAATAACCCTATTTTAAGCACTGCATCCAAATCTGAATTATTGATCTTTATCCGCCAGGAACTATAGTAAAGCAGAGTAGAAAACGCAATTTAATCGAACATTTCAGGAGATATAAATGAGCCACCTTAAGCATAATATTCGCTCACAACAGGAACGAAATATTAATCTGGTTGGCCAGTCAAATTACATGCGCGAACGCATTGAGTCTTCTGTTTTACCACTCACAATCGATATTGCTGAAGACAGAGAGCTCAGCAATGATACGCTACTTGGTTTGCAAGCACTCGATAAGGAAGCCGCTCGTATTTCGATCAGCTCGCTGGCTTCTCTGGCAAAGATCGGTGAGCTTGACCATCTTGGAGGGGGCCTGGATCTTATACCAGCACTCAATATCTCCCTGGCCATTTCAAACTATCATGGCATCGAATATACCATCGAAAATGCCCATTGCTCTATTGGTTATTTCAGCCTCTTAGCTGCATATGGCTTTATTCAGAATGACGATGTTATTGAGAAGTTTCGGCGCGGTTTGGATATACCTGGGCATGTTTCCTGGTTACCAGGAGGCACACAGCTCAATGGCGGACGCCTGGGTGTAATGATACCTGTTGCCGTTGGCCAGGCCCTCGGTAAAAAAGCTTTTTTCGGAGACAATTCATTTGTCGTCTGTCACACTGGCGATGCGGGCTGGATATCTGGCCAGGCGCTCAACGGATTTAATGCTGCCGATTTACACAATGCCCCAATCACTTTTGTCATGCATCGCAATGGCATACAGCTCAGTGGCTCAAATAAAGCAGTTATGGATAAAGATCCCCGGCCAATTATCGCCGCCATGGGTATCGAAATCCTCGAGATAAAATCGCTCTATGACCACCGTGAAACTTATGCCGCATACCGCAAAGCTTTTGAACTCTCCCAAAATGGCCGTCCCAGTCTAATCTACCCAATGGGTGAGGAAACCACACTACAGGACCTTGCAGATAAATTTAATATCGCTAGCTATGTCAACGAGATTGCCGAATCAAACAGCGTGGCTATGGATCAAAAGATTTGGCTGCCGGGTGCTCTCATGGGCTATCGAGATATCGTCCCGATGCTCGAATGTATTTTCCTGGTTAACGAATTACCGGGCGGAGAGGGACATCATGACGGTCATATGAAGGGCCGTGATGAAGACGACGTTCACAGCAATCCCATGATGAGTTTTACCGACGAGGAGCAATCCGCACTCAAGGCATTGCGATCTGCCAGCCCCCGCAAGGTCGTTACAGAAGCACGGCCGGCACCGGGTAGTGACAACCTTATTTTAGAAGACAATGCAGTGGCCGAAATTGAATTACCGGAAGCAGGCACAAGTACCAGTGCCAGGGCTGGCGTACAAAAAGCCTACGAACTCATTGCCAAAACATACCCAAATAATGTTTATATCTTAAGTTGCGATCTAGACCCATCCACAAAACTGGATAAGGCAAAATCACATCTTGCCGACGATCATAAATTCGAGCTAAGTATCGAAGAGCAGGTTGCCACCATGATGGCCAATGGCCTGGCAATGAGCGGCCAACCGCGTACCCTGAACATCTTTTCCACATTTGCCGCATTCTTTGAAGGCATTGCCCGTGAAGGTTTCGAAATGTGGCGCTATCAACGCAACCTCAACGGCGTAAACGAAGGGCTCAATGTTGTTATGCATATGTCGCATGTGGGTGCGTGTACAGGCCGTGACCACTTTGCCGGCTGGTCACTCGACTGGATTAATCTGGCTATAGGTTACCTGCCATTTCTCCATCGTTTCTATGCGCCATCAGATGCACGATCAGCATTTATCGCAGTACGCGACCAGGCGGCACATTACGGTGCCCATATCATCGGTATCCCTCGCGATAATCTGCCTATCCTCCAAAAAGAGGATGGCTCGGTGCTTTGGAAAAATACCGATGCCTGGGAGCCCGTCACAGTTATTCGAAATAATGGCTCTAAAAAAGCAATACTTGCTTTTGGTGCACCAGCATTTCTCGCGATCGAAGCCGCCGAGGAATTAGAAAATAATGTCGATGTTCTCATTGTAAACGGTTTACCATTCAACGAAGGACAGCTCGATTCATTGTTAGATGAATACAGCGACGGAATTGTTACGATTGAAGACGGGCTCATTGGTGACTGCATGAGTGGCTTACGGGGCTTTGCCGCACTTGTTGCAACAAATGCTACCAACCGCATTTCACTTGCTCATGTAGGAATAAATGATCCTCGTATTGCACCTGCTGAAGGGCACGATGAGGTCTGGGAACACTTTGGTCTGACAAAAGAAAATTTAGTTAGCGCAGTAAAAAGTATCTAGTCGTATAAAAGTATTCACTTAAAAACGTTTGCAATCCAGTGACATATTCATCTACTACTTTATGAATTCAATGGTCAGAGGATAGTCCCAAAATTTGCCTTCATTTGCTCTAAGGCCTGCAATAATAGCAAAGACAATTACTAAAATGGTTAAAATCGGGGTCGTGAGAAATCCGATAAATACAAGTATAAGCAATGCAGAAATAATTAGCCAAATAGTATATGAGATGACGAAATTGGTGGCGATTTTTCCATGCCGGTCCACATAGTCAGATTCATATTTTTTCACCTGCCATAAAACAATAGGGACAATAATTCCCAGAAGAGGAAATGGAAGCATGGCAAGAGTACTAAAATGAATAAGCATGGCCCACTGCTTTTCTTCTCGGCTCACCTCTTCATCCGAAATATCCCCTATTTCTTTATCTGACATAATTGCTATTTCCATTTTTAAATTGATTAACGCTTCTAGTAAGATATTCTATCATATATTTAAGGATTTAAAATTGAAATGACAGAAGAAGACGAATCAAAAGAATTATACAAATTGCATAATGGTGACCTCAAGGCCTGCCTGGATACTTTGCACCATCAGTTTAGCGTTCTTCAGTCTCGTTCACAACTACTGCTGTCACTTGCGACCATCACATTAACCATCACCGGTTTCTCCGGCCCTGCTATTGCTAAATCACACAATGTAGCTGCCATCATGCTGTCTATTGGAGTTGTTATTGTACTCGCTTCCATCATTGTCATGCTCATTGGCACACTGAGAGTAAACTGGATCACGCAACTGGTTGAGAGTAACAGTAGTGCCACAAGCCTGATTCGTGCCCTGCAATATCGTAACAAAAAAACGCGCTGGTATATAGCCGAATTATTTCTCATTGTCATCGGCCTCTCATTTTATGTCGTAAGCCTGGTTATCTACCTGCTCAAATATGCCTGATACGTATTCACTGATGGATCATATCCTCAAATGCCCCCATGATACTGAAAACCTTGGACCGATTGGTTTTTCCCGAGACGATCGGCTCATACAAGCAGCGCGTATTGGCCATTCCAAAAAACGCATTTCTCTCATCGGCGGTTGCCATGCGGATGAACCCATCGGTCCACACTTGCTAAGAAAACTGGTCAATTTTCTTGCCGAATTAAAAACAGATCATCCGCTCATGCAGTATGAATGGTGGATTATCCCGCATATCAACCCGGATGGAGAGGCGATTAACAGATCCTGGTATGATGAAGATTGCCAGTATACAATCGCCAATTATTTACGTCATGTGAAACGGGAACTACCCGGCGATGATATTGAATTTGGCTTTCCCATTTCTCAAGAAGAAGCCAGCCGTGCCCGGCCCGAAGCACTGGCAGCAATTAATTGGTGGAATACATCTGAAAATGAATTTGTTTTACATGCCTCTATGCACGGCATGGGATTTTCAGGCGGTCCGTGGTTTTTAATCGATAAGGACTGGATAAGTCGCTCTACCCATATGCAAAATGTCTGCTCCACTACATCCAAAACCTTGGGCTATAGTCTGCATGATATTGAACGCCATGGGGAAAAAGGGTTTCAACGTATTGCCCGTGGCTTTTGCACACGGCCGGATTCCATATCCATGCGCGAACATTTTATGCAATTAAATGATCATGAGATGGCCGATAAATTTCTCCCGAGTTCTATGCAATGGATACGGTCTTATTCACCAGAAGCATTAACCATGGTAAGTGAAATGCCTTTATTTATTATACCCGGGGTGGGAAATGAGATAGATCCGGATCCTGCTTACAATCAGTGGAAAGAAAATCTCGCAGACTTGCAGCTTAAACTCGCGACGACAGATATCTCTGAGCCTGAAATAAATGAATGGGCCGCTGATTTGGGTATTAAGGCAATGGATCTTGAGGATCAAATGCGACTGCAATGGGCGATGATTTGTTCAGGACTCGAACAGTTGCACTGTTAGGATTTTCTATTTTGCACGGCCGTATACAAAATGGAAATATCGATACCATTTTCATCTGCCAGCTTCCGGCAACTTTCATACTCTGCTGATCGCTTAATTTCTTCACCCTCTTCATCATATGCCACCTTGCAGTCCACGGGCCCATATTCAGTTTCCACTTGAATAATTTCACGCTTAAGTATTTTGCGCTGCCAGGTCTGATAGCGCAAACCAAAGGTAGTGGTAAATCGTAATAGGTAATCGGAGATTACAGTAAAGTCTTCGTGTCTAACAATGACTGACAAGAGCTGACCCGGGCGCCCTTTTTTCATGGTACATGGTAAGATGGTATAATCCAAGGCGCCCAATTCCAGAAGCTTGCCACAGGCGTGAGCCAGTAATTCACCCGACATATCATCGATATTTGTTTCAATAACAAGCACACTGTCAGCCACATCTTGCTCATCTGATTCATATAAAACCACTGACAAAACATTGGCATGATTTTCAAAATCTTTCGTTCCCGCACCAAATCCACTGCTGAGAATCTTACCGCTTACTGCAGCCTCAAATTCATCAACGTAGGTTTTCAAAATTGCCGCACCTGTAGGGGTTGTCATTTCTGTCTTAAATTCACCCGCTTTACTTGGCACACCCTCCAGCAATTTGCACACAGCCGGAACAGGTACAGGCATAATTCCATGAGCGCATTTCACTGTTCCAGAGCCCAGCAATGGTGCCGCAGATACCACCCGGTCGACCTCTAAAATTGCCATCCCTATCGCTGCACCGCAAATATCCACAATCGCATCGACCGCGCCGACTTCATGAAAATGGATTTCGTCTGGTGTCGAATTATGTACACTCGCCTCTGCTTCTGCTAAGTGCTGAAAACATTGCTTGGCATTTGTTTTCGCAGTATCGGACATTTTAGATTCTTCAATTAAGGAAATGATTTCTGGCAAATGACGACCAGGATGCGCATGATCATCTGAATGGTCATCGTCCTCTGAGTGCTCATGAGTATGAGACTCACCATGTTCATGAAAGTGCACATTAAATTTTTGCGCTTTTATGCCATGGCGCATAACAGTTTCCACATGGCAGTGCCATTCATCTGCAGGAAGTGGAATACTTTTCAATTCAGCCCAAAACGCGTCGCAATCTGCACCTAGGTCAAGCAATGCAGCGACAGTCATATCGCCTGCTATGCCGCTGTAGGGATTTAGATAAAGTGTTTTCATTCGTATTTTATTTACTCTGTTTATTTCTAGAACTATACCGTTATGTGCACGATTGTATATCTCCAACTACTTATTTAATTGAAGCAATGACAAAGCAAATTAAAAATCCGTGCTCTTTACAAAATATTTACATACTTTGTATTGCAAAGTAAATTTAATGAGTTATTCATAATACTATGGAACACAATATAAAAGATACGATTAATCAGATACAAAACATTCGTTCGCAGATCGTCTTAAACCAGCGCATAGAGGGTGTCAGTGCGCCGGCCCGTTTTGCCGGCGGCATCAGTACGTTTCTGATCTGCCTCTATCTCATGAGCTGCGAACACTCATTTATCCTGCATTTTTCTTATTGGATGCTCGCCATATCACTCGGTGCATTATTCAATGCCGTCGCGGTATTACGCTGGTTTATTAAAGATACCGAGCGCGACTGGAATCGATTAATCCCCTTATCGACATGTCTGCCATCGCTCTTGCTTGCAGCCGGCATAAGCATCGCCCTGCTCCGCAATGGCAGTTACGACATGCTATTTGGCAGCTGGATTGCCCTATACGGAATGCTGGGCTTTAGCTCCAGGCACTTTTTGCCCAGGCAGCTTTTCTATGTTAATGTGAGCTACCTGATTGCTGGAGTAAGCTTGCTCATCATCCCTGGAATTAGTTTTTATCACAGCATTGTTCCCGGCAGCATTATTCTTATAGGTGAAACGGCGACTGCCATCATTTTACATTTAGACAAAACAAGGAAACTATAATGAGTAAATCGGAAAATGTTTTTAATGACTTATCAAAAATATTTCATGAGCCGAAACGCCTGGCAATCATGTCTCTGCTTGCCCAACACAGCGATGGCATCAGCTTTTCAGAAATAAAAAAGAACTGCGAAATTACCGATGGCAATCTAAACCGGCATTTACACATGCTCGAAGAAGCAAAGGCTATAAAAGTTAACAAATCATTTGCTGGCGTAAAACCGCTGACCACTATAAAACTCACTGCAAATGGGCGCAAAAATTTCCTAAACTACCTCACGACCCTTGAGGAAGTATTGAGACAAGCATCAACTGCCATGGAAAATGGTGACATAAGGAAAGCAAAAACAATTTAATATTTTTTTGTCTATCTACTTTGCATTGCAAAGTGAGTAGACACATATAGAAAGGAGTTAGCAATGTATAAAAGAGATTATCCTGAAAACTGGAATGACTGGTTTGATTATTTTGAAACGAACAAAGACTGTCTGCTGGATATCACCTTTGCTGATGATGATATTATCTCCCTGCAAACAAAGCTCTGCATCGGGCAATCCGTAGCAATATTTCAACTTGGTGAGAGTTCAGAGGGCCGTACCTTTATCAATAAAGCCCGTGAATTTGTAGCACGAAACGGCAATCAAGCCTATATGAAATGCCTCGACTTATTTATCAAAGAGGAACATCGCCATGCGGATAATCTGAAAACATTTATGAATCAGCAGAAGATTCCAGTCCTTCGCAAACAATGGACAGATAGCTGCTTTCGTTTTTTGCGAAAATGCCTGGATCTTGAAATCGAAATACGTGTGTTAATTTGTGCTGAGTTAATCGCCAAAGTTTATTATCACTCCCTTTATGATGCCAGTCATTCGCCTGCCTTGAAAACTATCTGCCGACAGATCATGCATGACGAAGACTACCATGTGCAATTTCAAGGGCAGGCACTGGCCTTGGCGAAATCAGCAAAAGACCCCATGCGGCAATCATTGGCACATTTTTTTCACTATCGTGTATATAATGCAGCAATTGCGGTAGTTTGGATGGATCACCGTTCTGTATTAAAATCATCTGGATTATCTATTTTTGGCTTTCATAAATTATGCATGCGCGAATGGCAGGCACTGCAAAGTGACCTCAAAGAACATGCAAAATTGTTCAAGAAAACGACACGATGGAATCAAGTGACTATTCGAGCTGAAGTATAGAAAAATAAGGAGGGTAATATGAAAACTGGAATTGATGACATAGCGTTTTATACACCGCGCTATTATATGGATTTGAAAAATCTGGCACAGAGCTATGGTGTAGATCCGCAAAAGTTTGCTATCGGACTGGAGCAAGAAAAAATGGCTGTGATGCCACCCAATGAAGACATTATTACGATGGCTGCAAATGCTGCAGAAGCATTATTTAAAAACTGCGATAAATCTAAAATTTCGCCGATTATTTTTGCCAGTGAATCCTTTGTCGACCAAGCGAAGTCGGGAGCAATTCATATAAAAACGCTGCTTGGTTTACCTGAGGATTGCATGGCATTTGATATCAAGCAGGCATGCTGTGGCGGGACTTATGCACTCTTAACCGCTCAAGCATTCGTGCATATGAATCCCGAACGTGAGGTATTGGTCATTTGTTCAGACCATGCCCTCTACCCGGCTGGCAGCCCGGCAGAAGCGACACAGGGTGCCGCTGCAGTCGCCATGATCATAAAAGAAGATCCAAGGCTTTTGCACATCAGTCCAGACTATGTCACCCTGCTGGATGACCAAATGGATTTCTGGCGACCCTCGTATTGCAAAACGGCCTGCGTTGATGGTAAGTTATCGATCAAAACTTATCTGAAATTATTTGAGCAAAGTATCGAGCGGTATTCACAGAGCAATTCTTTGGATGATTTAAGCGCAATCCTGCTGCACCTGCCTTATAATGGTATTAGCCGAAAAGTACTTAATGTTTTGCGAAAGAACGGGAAAGATCTTGACTTTAAAGACACAATAGATTCCAGTAAGATTTATTCACGGATGATTGGTAATAGCTATACTGCCTCCTTGTATTTAGGATTCATATCGCTAATGGATCATGCGGAAATTCCTTTGGAAAAGCTGGGGTTTTATAGTTATGGCTCAGGTAGTACTGCAGTATTTTTTAATGGACGAATAAATCAGTTAAGAACAAATCAGGAGAAAAATACTGCTCATTTAGAGGGTCGCATTGAGGTTGATCATGAGCAATACACAGAGTGGCATGAATGGCACTGTTCATTTTTTCCGGGTCGAATAGACAGCAATTTATTTTCGGGCAAACATTTTTTAGAAGGTATTGAGAATCGCAAACGTATCTACAGTCGACGAACGCAAAAATGCAAAGAAGCGACGAAATCTTTTCAGCTTCATCGGGCTGGTTGATGCCTCGACAGTCCTTCTAACACTCATATTATGCGGCTCATTTCTGGGTCGGGTTTTTTATATATTCGATTTATTAAATAGTTTTTACATGCAGTACCTAGTTTGCTATGCAGTGGCGCTAATAGTTGCACTGTTAGCTAAGAGCTGGAAGAAGGCTGCATTCATTACACTGCCAATTCTCTTTTTACTAACACAAATTGTCCCAGGTTATGTGCCGAGGACAAAAGTGGCTCTCGTCGAAAACAAAAAGCTGAAGCTGCTGTTTTTCAATGTTTACTCAGGAAATAGAAACTACAACCGTTTTATGGACTACGTAAAAAGCGAAAATCCGGATATCATTGTATTAGCGGAAGTAAACTATAAATGGTGGAATGCGCTTGCTGAGTTGCGAACTGATTATCCACATCATAAAGAGTCCTTGCGTGATGATAACTTTGGTATTGCGATGCTCAGCCGCATTCCATTCGATGAGGCGGCTATTGTTAAAAGAGGTAACCGGGGAGTGCCAAGCATTCGTGCCTTGCTGTTTAATAAAAAGCTTTGTATATGGGGAACGCATCCTTTGCCGCCACGACGCCTGGATTACTCCATTAACCGCAATAAACAACTCAAATTTCTGGCCAACAAAGTTGTTGCAGGTTCAAATACGGTCATTATTGGTGATCTTAATACAGTTCCCTGGTCGCCCTATTTCAAGGATTTATTAACGGATGCCAATCTGTATGATAGTCGGCAGGGCTATGGAAATCAGGCAAGCTGGCCATCAGGAAATTCTCTCATTCGCATTCCTATCGATCATTGTTTGCTCAGTCCGTCTATCAATGTGATTTCACGTAAAATCGGGCCGGATCTCTATTCAGATCATCTGCCTGTCGTCATCGAAATCGAATTTTAATCGCATATAATATGCGGCTTAAATGCCGATTACTTTCATCAGAGCGAAGCAAAACTGCAAATTTATTCCATAAAATTGAGCCTGCATACACATTTTTAAACAACTTTTCTTAAATTTTCTAGGTAAATTGTCGATAGAACTGTGTAGAGCATAAAAACTCTACAAACCAGGTGATCATATGAATAGTATTAGTCTCGATTTATCGAGCGCCATTAGCAGTAATCATAATGCGCTCACAACAAAATTTGGAGAGCTTGCTTCCGGGCAACGCAGCTCCAGCGAACATAGTCCCGCCCTATTGCAAATAGGCGAGCGTCTGCTCAATCAAGCAAAACGCAGCAATATGGCAAATCAAAATATCCAGTCTGCAATGTCCAGATCTCATACGGTAGATGCCTGTTTGGCGGATACCAATGACAGTATAACACGCTTGAAAGAGCTTGCTGTGCGCTCCGGCGATGGAACAATGACAGATGCAGACAGGGAATCACTCAATACCGAAGCTCAGGAAATAATTAAGCATATTTCTTTGAACAACAGAACGGCCAACTACAATGGCAAAGAGATTCTGCAAGGTGGCGATGTGAAAGTAGCAGTCAGTCCAGATGGCGAGTCTGTATCATTATCCACTCCAGATCTAAGTTTAAGCGAGCTGGGTTTGGACGATTTGGATCTCAGAGATATGTCAAACATTGACCAGGCCATCGAATCATTAGATGCTGCTGGTGAGAAAGTGAGCCAGCACCGTTCAACTTTAGGAGCGGAACAAAACATGATGAAGCATCGCTATGGTGCAAATATGGATGCTGAAGTCGCACTGCGCGAAGCCGGTTCGAAACAAGTGGATACGGATTTTGCGCGCGCCTTAACTGAAATGAGTTCGGCAGGCGTCAGATCCAATATTGCGATTGCAGTACAAGCTCAAGGAACCAAAATTCTAAGCTCAGCAATGGCTACGCTTCTTTAGCTTGATCAACCAATCCAGGTGATAAAAAAGCGCTGCATTTAATGCAGCGCTTACTTCTCCATCACCTTTCTAGCCCGTCACAACTAATTGCATCCAGAAATCTTTAACCCAAACTCAAATGATAATCATTGATTCCAACAATCGAATACTTCTGTCTGTATATCCGAAATGTCGTGCTTTATGTGCTGCAGATTTTGCAGTACAAAAATCGCTCACTATGAAACTTAAAGACGCCTGCATAAAATAATTCTGTCCTTTGCTCAGACATCTTACTTTTTGAAGGCGCTTTATCAGTAATTTTGCTGCAGTAAAAGCCTGTGTATTCACATTCCTGGTCGTAACATTTTCACATCGAAACAGGTTCTGCATGACTTTGAATGATTCACGGGCTTTGCCATTGAGATATAGGGCGCTGGCATAGCCCGTGGCAATATTGATATCTGTTTTATCCTGATGATACAAGACAGCAAATATGGATTGTGCTTTGTTGTAGTGTTGATTATTCAGAGCAGCCCATGCAGTCTTACTTGTACTTTCGCAATGTGCTGCAGAGACTTTCACATGATGATCCCTATCCCTATATGATACAGGTTTTTTATAGACTGTTTTAACAACGGGTCTTTTATAAACAACACGCTGTCTGTAGACAACGACTGGTTTACGTCTGTATGTATATTTATATGAACTGTGATGAGTACGACGCTTAGTATGATGATCGCGACGTTTAGTATGATGATTACTTCGTTTGTAGTGATGGCCACATCGTGAGTGGTGGACATGTGCCCTGTGTGATTTATAAACTGGGAAATCCCAATCTATACTGATGCTCCAATCGCCTGCTTGGCTACTTGTAGCTGCTAAAAATGCTGCAACTGCTACGATAAATTTAAGTGCCTTTAATTTCATTTTCAATTCCTCGTTATTTGATTTAACTTGTTCATCTCTAAAACGACGGAGAAAAGTCTTTATTCACAGAAATTGCAAAAAAACTATTTGTGAGAAATTGTGGAAGGGGGTTTTGGAGCATAGCCTAATCAGCGATGACTTATGTATTTGTGTATTTTAACTAAACTGCAGTTTTATCCAGCGCAGGCAATCCTGACTCCATGAAAAATCTGCATTCAGTGCGAGTCCGTGTGATCCTTTTTCATATATATGCAGCTCCAGTTTCACATTATGTTTTCTCAATGCGCTGGCGAAGAGTATGGCATTTTCTACTGGCACACTTTGGTCTTCCCAGGTGTGCCATATAAATGCCGGTGGCGTATCAGCAGTCACATGTGCCAAAGAATTCACCTCATGAATTAAATCTTCAGTCGGGTTGTCGCCAATTAAATTAGTGCGCGAGCCCATATGTATAAATTCACCCGACATAGTAATCACCGGGTAACAAAGGATAGCAAAATCCGGCCGCAATGATACTGAGCTTTTGTAGCGGTCATATGCGGTCATCGCATGAGAAACCAGGTGACCACCGGCAGAGGATCCCATAATGCCAATTTTATTTGAGTTAATGCCGAATTCATCTGCGGATTTTCGCACAGTTTCAATTGCTGCTAAGGCATCTTCAAGCATTGCCGGGTGTTTATACCCTTCTGTACCAAGGCGGTATTTTACTACAAATGCAGAGATATTATGCGCATTAAAAAATTCAGCATAGTCGCTGCCTTCGTGAGCTGCCAGTTTGCCATAACCGCCACCGGGGAATATAATAACAGCAATGGCCTGGTCATTTTTTTCTGCAATATAACAATCAATCTGTGGAGATGCGTCGGTGGTGGATGCCTCCAGATTCCCGTAAATAGTGCTCATATCAGTCCTTATTTATTTTTCAATGTTCTGCAAAATTCCACACGTGCTTTGTCAACACTAAATTACGCGTTGGCAAGAGAGATTTAAAAGTTGACAGAACACTAGCACAGTAGCATCTTAAGCTCTAAGTTAAACAGGTATTGCCAATGAATACCATGGGGTTATTATGCGTTCGGCTTTGTGCACTGCTCATGCCTTCTGGTTTATTAAACAATGAAATGAAAAAGGAATCCATATCTCAGATTCAATGAAATATCCTTGCGGCCAATGTGGCGCATCGCTGGTTTTTAATCCGGGTACTGCCAACCTGAAATGTGAATACTGTGGTTTTGAAAATATCATTCCACAAAGCGAAGAGGACATCAAAGAACTCGATTTTGAGGGCCATATAGCGAAACTTGAATCACGTGAGGAAAGTACAGAGGACATTACTGTTAAGTGCGGTGTCTGTGGTGCTGAAGCAACTTTCGACAGCTCTATTAGTTCCGATGAATGTCCCTATTGCGCCTCGCCATTGAGTACTGAAAAGAAAAGCAAAAAACAAATCAAACCGAAATCACTGCTGCCATTTAAAATTGAAATGAGCGAAGCAGATGACTTGCACCTGAAATGGATTGACAGTTTATGGTTTGCCCCAAATAATTTGAAAAAGCGGGCGCGTTTGAATGGCATTCATGGTATGTATATGCCCTTCTGGACATTTGATTCATTTACTGTCACATTTTATACGGGTGAACGCGGAGAGGATTATTGGACGACTGAAACCTATACAACTACAGACAGTAAAGGAAATAGCGTAACCAGAACCAGGCAGGTCCGTAAAACCCGTTGGCACAGATGTTCAGGTACCGTCTATAATAATTTCGATGACATCCTCATACCCGCAAGCACATCCCTGCCCTATAAATTATTGAAGGAACTCGAGCCATGGGACCTGGGGAATCTCACAGAGCATAATACGGATTACCTCACTGGTTTTCGTACAGAGAGCTACCAGCTGGGTGTCGTTGATGGATTCGAAAATGCCAAAGACGATATGCAGGACCCCATAAGGGACAAGATCAGGTGGGACATTGGTGGCGATCACCAACGCATACATTCCACAAATACAGATTACCAAAATTTGACGTTTAAACACATTCTCTTACCCGTATGGATCAGCCCCTATCGTTATAATGAAAAACTTTATCGTACGATGATAAATGCCCGGACAGGTGAAGTGCAGGGTGAACGACCATGGAGCTGGGTGAAAATTACTTTGGCCGTCCTGGCAGCACTCATTCTCATCATAGGCGTGATTGTATTAATTTTTATGGGCTCTTCAAATGAAAATTATGGGGAGCTCTTAGAACTGACGACCACAGTTTTATAAGAAAGTTTAATGCCCCTTTGTTAAACAGTACTTAGCTCCGAACAGACTACTTGACTATTATGAGCAATGCTCTAAACTTAGTCCCTTAATTTTTAAGGAGTTATTATGGCAGGCCTATCCTGTGGTTTAGTCGGATTGCCCAACGTGGGTAAATCTACATTGTTTAATGCGATCACCAAAGCCGGTGCAGAAGCAGCGAATTATCCATTCTGCACAATCGAACCCAATATCGGTATCGTTACGGTGCCAGATCCCCGCGTCGATCGATTAGTCGAAATCGAGGCACCCCATTCAAAAATTTATGCAACCATTGAGTTTGTCGATATCGCCGGTTTGGTAAAGGGTGCATCTCAAGGTGAAGGCCGGGGCAATCAATTTCTCGAAAACATCCACCATACAAATGCCATCGTGCATGTCGTACGCTGTTTCGATGATGGCCAGGTCGTTCATGTAGATGGAAAAGTCGATCCCATAGCCGATATACAAACAATCAACCTCGAATTAATTCTAGCCGACCTCGATCTTGCGACAAATGCCATTGAGCATCTGGGAAAGAAAACCAAGAGCGGTGATAAGGATGCCATTGCATCCATCGACGTATTAAACAAAGTCGTTGAGCATTTCAATGATGAGAAACCGCTACGGACAATTGAGCTTACAGAAGATGACTGGAGTAAGATCAGCGAATACCGCTTCATCACCAGCAAGCTCGTCATCTACGCACCCAATGTCGGCGAGGATGATTTGCCGGACATGGATAACGACTATGTAAAACTCGTAAAAGAATTTGCTGAAGCTGAAGGCTCGGTTGTGGTACCCATCTGTGCGAAGATCGAAGAAGAGATTGGGCAATTGGAGAATGATGAAGCAAAAGAGTTTCTTGAAGACCTGGGTCTCGAAGAGTCCGGTCTCGACCGCTTAATTAAAACAAGCTATTCGACTCTTGGTCTTATTACATATCTTACATCCGGAGAACAGGAAGTCCGTGCCTGGACGATCGCTCAAGGAACCAAAGCTCCTCAGGCTGCAGGCGTCATTCATACAGATTTCGAAAAAGGATTTATTCGCGCTGAGGTCACACCCTTCGATGTAATCAATGAACTTGGTTCATCAAAGGCAGCCCAGGAAGCCGGTAAAATGGGCGTTGAGGGCAAAGACTATATCATGAAAGACGGGGATGTTGTTTTCTTCAGAGTCAGTACCTGATTTCGTTTATAGTTAAAAGTAGATAGTTATTATTGATGGGGATCATTCAAGGTTGGGATTATTCGGCTGGCAGCAATCGCTCAATCTGTAGACAATGACGTTGCTGATGGCGTACCAATAATAAGAATGCCTGTCCGGGTGTGAATTTCAAAAGCGTTGTTATGGGACTGGGAAATTTTCCATGATTTAGATTCAGACCCATTGCCTGATTCATCAGCTTAGTTAATTTTTTCTGTTGCTGAATCAATTTATCAATTATTGAAGCAGCCGGATTTTCCTGATCCACAGGCTTAAATAATTTCGGTGCTTTAAGCTTTAGTTTATTTTCTGGCGAGGCAAATCGAATAAAGCGTTTGATCACAAATCCTTGCTTATAATCCACCACGGCTTTGGGCAATGCTTCCAAAGCACTTTCTAATTTGGGCATATAAAGAGTTCCGGTGATATGCAGGTGCTCAGCTACTTGTAGAATAGACCAGGCCCAAGATTTGGAATTTTCTGTACGATCAATGGATCCAGAAATTTCAGGCTTTCGTAAAACTTGATTAAAACATCGAGATCTTTAACCAAGTCATGTATTAACTCATCTGTTTTCATTTCAGCTCCTGTTCATACTATAGTTTTAGTTCATGAATAGGCACAAGATTTGATCGAAAAATGACTGATTATTTAGCTCTGTCAGGGCTCCTTTTGGCGCAAATTAATGAGAACCATTCTCAAGAAGCCAATTCCTTGTCTGAGCGCTTGATCTTCAAGCATTTATCAGTATCTTTGGACCTCCGTTTTTGAACGTAAACCATAGAATAGAATCACATATGAATATAGTAGACGACCTGAGTGAATTAATTGGTAACACCCCATTGGTTCGGCTGAATAAAATCAGTAAAGATTTACCCGGCAATATCATTGCCAAGATGGAATCTTTCAACCCTGGCCAGAGTGTAAAAGACCGTATTGGCAAGGCGATGATTGAGGCTGCAGAGAAAGATGGCAGCTTAAAACCCGGCGGTACAATTATCGAGCCTACATCCGGTAATACCGGCATCGGTCTGGCATTGAATGCCGCCATTAAGGGTTATCACCTCATTCTCACTATGCCAGCATCAATGAGTATTGAGCGCCGCAAACTGCTCATGCAGCTCGGCGCCGAGATCGTTCTGACAGATTCAGAAGAAGGAATGCCAGGGGCCATCGAAGAAGCAGAGATGCTCATTGAGCAGATCCCCGGTTCGATCATGCCACAACAATTTAACAATCCAGCCAATCCTCAGGTTCACTATGATACAACTGGCCCGGAAATCTGGGAAGCAACCGACGGTAAAGTCGATATATTTGTTGCAGGTGTTGGTACTGGCGGAACAATTTCCGGTACGGGTAAATATCTTAAGTAACAAAATAAAGACATTCAGATCGTCGCTATTGAGCCCATCGAATCCCCAGTACTCACGGGTGGAAAAATGGGCCCGCATATGATACAGGGAATTGGCGCAGGCTTTATTCCGGAAAATTATCATGCTCAATATGTCGATGAAGTCATCACTGTGGAAAGCCGGGAATCTATAGAATGCGCCCAGAAGCTTGCCAAGGTAGAGGGTATTCTAGGTGGAATTTCATCCGGTGCTTCATTATTGGCAGCAATTGTTATTGCCAAACGCCCGGAAAACCAGGACAAAAATATTGTCTGTATTTTACCCGATACTGGCGAACGCTACATTTCAACCCTACTCTTTTATAAAGACTAAAGGACCCGATAGATATGCAATGGAAATTAGAAAAAAACTTTGTCAGTGAAGACGAGCTCATAAAAGACCAGGGCCTGATACTCGACTTTGATGAAATTGCCCGCAAAGGTGCAATGACCGCTGAAGAGAAAAGTATTGCCAAATGGTATGGAATTTATGCGTCCCGTCATCCAGGCAATCACATGGCTCGTATCGTTATTGCCGGTGGTGTACTTACTTCGAGCCAGGCGCGTAATGTTGCTCGAGTAGCAGAAACCTATGGACAGGGTAAAGTTTCAATAACCACACGCCAGGCAATACAGCTGCACTGGCTCAAAGCCGGTGCACTGGCAGATATGCTACGCATGCTAGCCGAAGATTCATTATCAACCCTACACGGCTGTGGCGATGTAAACCGTAATGTTGCATCATGCCCCCTGGCAGAAACCTGTAAATACAAACGCTTTAACGTGCGCACCATCTCTCAGGAAGTCTCTGACTATCTCGCCAGTTGTCGCGACCTCGATAACCTGCCGCGTAAATTTAAGATTACCTTTTCCGGATGTGGCGCTGGCTGTGCCCAACCGTTCATCAACTGCATTGGTGCCATAGCCGTTGTTCGTAAAGATAAAGACGGGAATGATGAATTCGGTTTCAAAGTCATCATTGGTGGCGGCATGGGCTGGACAGCATTTGTTGGGCAGGAGCTCTTCTCCTTTATACCCGCAGATCGTATGGTAAGAATGTCTCGTGCAATTGCCCTCTTATTCCGCGACCATGGCAATCGCCGTGATCGTACAATGGCCCGTCTGAAATACGTCGTACACAATTATGGTATCGAGAAGTGCCGTGAGATTGTCATTCAGAATTTGAAAGACGAAGGCATATCTACCGATGGACTTGAGACCG